>JAVCCP010000079.1 GCA_030765405.1 Candidatus Ancaeobacter aquaticus
CGCCCACGCGGATCCGGGAGTAAGCCCTGTCAGCTTTTTAAAATTAAGACTGGCGTTTTTATAATCTTTGTTTTTGAAATAGCATTGCCCTAGTCCGCTATATGAGCCTGCAAGTTTAGGATTAAGCCTTATCGCATTCTTAAAACTAGTAATAGCTGCGGGATAATTTCCTTTTGCTAAATGGATTTGCCCTTGCATATTATGTGCCCCTGCAGCTCTAGTATCAACCGCAGCAGCTTGTTTCGCAATAGCGGCTTGTTTCGCAATAGCGGCTTGTTTTGCAATAGCAGCTTGTTTTGCAATAGCGGCTTTCTTTGCAGCAGCAGCTTTCTTTGCAATAGCGGCTTTCTTTGCAATAGCAGCTTGTTTTGCAATAGCGGCTTTCTTTGCAATAGCAGCTTTCTTTGCAATAGCAGCTTTCTTTGCAATAGCGGCTTGTTTTGCAATAGCGGCTTTCTTTGCAGCAGCAGCTTGTTTTGCAATAGCGGCTTTCTTTGCAATAGCAGCTTGTTTTGCAATAGCGGCTTGTTTTGCAATAGCAGCTTGTTTTGCAATAGCGGCTTTCTTTGCAGCAGCAGCTTTCTTTGCAATAGCGGCTTTCTTTGCAATAGCAGCTTTCTTTGCAATAGCAGCTTTTTTTGCAGCAGCTTGCTTTAGGGTATCGATTTTTTTATCTATGACGCTTAGTTTATTTTTCGCAGATGTTAATGCACTTTCCGCTACGGCCACTTTTAGGTTTGCTTTTTTTATGGCCAGGTTTTTTGCCTTCAACCGGTTTGCATCGTTCTTCGCCTTTGTCTCGGCGTGTATCCGTTCCCTTTCCGCATTATGGGCGGCTGTTATGCTTTTGTTGATTTCTCTCTGCGCGTTATTAATATCTCCCTTAATTTGCTTTTCATGTTTATATGCTGCCAACAATTGCTTACGTGCTATTTCCACTGAGGGCTTATATTTTTCGGCTTGTTTCATTGTTTTTAAATGAATAAGTCTCCATTTCTTCTTGTACGCCTGGCTCTTCGGAGGAGCACCAATTTTATTATGAAAGCCGGGTTGCATATTGTTAAAGGCAGTTGCCGCCTGGCTTTGGTATTCATAATATTTTTTCCTGGATTCATTGTATGAAACTTTCTTTTTCTCTGTCGCGTTTTTTGCGGCGTTCAATTTCTGCTCATGACTCTTTTTCCTTGCCTTAGCCTGGTCAATTTCATGAGTCGCAAAATTATATTTTTTCTGCAGCGCGAGTTTTATTTTTGCCGCATCGAGGACGTTTTTATTCAAAGAGTTTAATAAGGAAGGATTATTAGCCCTATTAAGTTCCCCCTGAGCTTTATTGAGATCATTTTTCGCTTTTGTCACTGCCTGCAGATTTTTTGTCCGCGCCTGCTGCAATACTCTAATGTTCGACACAGCAGAAGATGCCACGGGGGTATATGTACAGAAATAAACAAACATAAGAAGTAATGACAATATCAGCATGCGCGATCCGTATCTTGTTTTCACGGTATTTTCCTTTCATTGTTTTTGTCGCATTATCCTACCTTATAAAATATCTTTTATCAATTTTTTCATTCTCTTCTTCATCTTTATGATTTTCTCCTCTTTTATAGTACAGCATATATCGTGCCAACTTTATCCCCTTGAAAACTACATAAAGGCGAGCATGTTATGCTTCATTATGGTGCATTTGTGGTGTTTTGAAACATTTTGTCCGTTAAATCCGGGCTAGCTCAATCGTCCCCAGAACTCGTCCAGGAAGGGAATTCATCAGTCGAAACAGTATATTCTAAAATTTTTACAAGTACGCGGATTAAGGTATGAAGGAGTAAAAATTGGACCCAAAAACATTGGGATTACATCAGAATAATCAAGTTTGAGAATAAAGCGGATCAATTTACATGGTGTCGTTATATTGAAATATTGAAACATAAAAAAGGCACCCCATTTAACCGGAGTGCCTTTTACTTTTCATTTTTAATCAATTACTTTTTCAACAATGTTTTCTCAGGAAAAGAAAAATTATTCAGATCTGCATTTCGCGGTAACGTTCTTGCAAAAACACCGTTAGTATCATTACCAACGACCGCTATTGCGTACTTAAAATCCAACGTTTCAGGATAAACAAATTGTATTGTCGTTGTACGATTACCATCAAAAACATTTAATATTGCCGGTTGCATACTTCCTGATGATGTTAATTCAAGATATCGATTAAATGTTCTTAGAAGTTTTCGATTTCTGTCATACACATAACATTTTATGTATGGCAGCTCGACTTTACCGTTTTGATATACCTTGAACTTTACGTTGATACAGCGGAGCATCCGCATGCCAACGCCTTGATCTTTAACCCAGCTATTTACCACGCCTTTACTGACAGATTGTATTTCAATAACATTCTTTACATTCCCACCCTGTTGCATCCTATCAGTCCAACCGACTTTATTTCTGATGTCTTCGATCGTACCGGAAAAAACGCTCGGGCAAATAACAATAATACCAACAATTATTGCAACACTTATACCGATATTTTTTTTCATAACAACTCTCCTTTTAGTTGAATGTTATGAAAGTCACTTCGTGAAATCTTTATAACACTTAAAAGCATACGATTCTAACGTGAACCCTATGCAGACTTATCGTCCTTCGGCGCAATAGACGCTTTATAGCATCTCTGATTACAAAAATACTTACCGTTTCTATAATACCACGCTTTTTTCTGCAAAGCCTTGTTGCACTTCGCGCATGATTTTGGGCGAGCACCTTTACCGCGAGGAATCTTAACCTCTTCAGGTTTGGCTTCTTTTTTTTCTTCTGTCGGTGCTGGCGCTTCCTCTTTTTTCTCCTCTACTGGTGCAGGAGCTTCTTCTTTAACTTCAGGAGCTGGCGCTTCTTCAGAAGCAGCTTCCTCTTTTTTCTCCTCTGCTGGAGCGGATGCTTCTTCTTTTGCTTCCGGTGCCGGTGTTTCTTCGGCTACTGGCTCTTCTTTTTTCTCTTCTACCGGAGCGGATGCTTCTTCTTTTGCTTCCGGTGCCGGTATTTCTTCGGCTACTGGCTCTTCTTTTTTCTCTTCTACCGGAGCGGGTGCTTCTTCTTTTGCTTCCGGTGCCGGTGTTTCTTCAGCTGCAGGTTCTTCTTTTTTCTCTTCTACTGGAGCAGAATTCTCATCCTTTTTCTCAGCAGGTTGTTCCTGAGGAGCTACAACTTCCTCTTTAACTTCTGCAGATTCTTCTGATTTTTGTTCTTTTTGCTCTTCTGTCATTATTGACCTCCTTCATACATGAGCGTACATACTATATAAAAAACGTTTTGATATCAACTTAAAAATGCCAAAAATACTTGTTTCATATATAATAGACGGAAATACAGATAAAACGTTCCATTTTACTACATACTCTTATTTACAAGGGTATTATTTATATCCCTATATATACAAGAGCGTTACAACTATCCTAGAATTGCTACTGGCTTGAATCCGTAATAAAGTTTGCCATACAGACGCTTATTGACGGGTATAAGCTTTGTGAATTTGTGTTTTCGAAATGATATTAATTAATAGTTATTAAAATTGTTCCGGCTTAATGATTACTTGTGAGGATAGTCTATTGATAGCTTTTTCACATGCGAGGATCTTATTCTTATTACGCAAATATTCATATACTGATTTTGATCTCTTATAATAAATAAGCGCCTTTTTGAGCTCACCCCTTTTTTCATACAACCCGGCAAGATTATTGAGCCCTATTGCAATACCTTCCACATTTTCATTTTTCTTATCGAGACGCAAAGCCTCATTATAGAAAGTACGTGCTTCAGTATACTTTTTATTATCTTCCAATATATTCGCTTTGTTGTTCATTCCTGCTGCAAGGATAAATTCATTTTTAATGCTGCGCGCAATACTAATTGCTTCATCAAAACATGCTGCTGCTTTTTTAGTTTTGCCGAGCCGATACAAAAACTTTCCGTAATTATTTAAGCGTATTGCTACATCGCTTTGTTGTCCTGACTTTCTTGAAAAAGTCAGAGCTTTTTCAAAACATTTCCCCGCATTGTCCGTTTCACCCTGCATTTCATATATATTTCCAATATTGACATAATTTGTTGCTAGTCCAGAATAATCATTCGTTTCTCTGTTAATAGTAAGTGCATTATCAAGATGCATTCGTGCTTCATCAAATTTCTCAAGGCGCACATAAATGCATCCCATATCATTCAAATTCCTCGCGATTCCAGGCAGATTATCAATAGCTTTGTTAAGCTCTAAAGCTCCTATGAGATTAAATAAAGAGCTTTCTATCTGTCCTTTCATATATGCCTTCTCAGCATCACGAGACATATTAGCTGCCATGTGTTTCATCCCCTTTTTCTCAGGGGGGGCAATGCTACACCCAGCAAGCGAAACAAGGCAGCATGCAACAATTGTGATGTAACAGAGATTCTTCATTTGCGGGGAATAGTTATTTTTCATTCTTTGCGCTCAATCCTGCCTTCAAACTCTATTGGCTTATAGGTTTGTTCTTCTCTGATACCTGTTCTGATAAACGGTAAGCGTTTAACCGCCCCCATAACTTCCTGCATTTCACTCATACCTTTATTTGCAGAATCTATAAGCTCGGGTAATTTTGGCAGAACAAGTTTGAGTTCATTGCTTAAAAGATTAAGATTATCGATAAGAGTTTTACTTTCTCTCATAAATTTCAATGTTTCATTATACAACTGCTTATTTGAAACTATTTCACCGGCCATGCCTTGATTATCGACAACGCGCTTAGATATAACATTCATGTTTTCCATAAGCTCTGCCAGCACGTTCGAATGACTATCAAGTTTTGTGTTGAGCTTGATAAAGAGTTCTGATTTATCCGTTATATGAATGGGCAATGAATTATTCTCTTTTTGATAATTATTCAAAAATTCAACAAGATCTCGCGTATCTCTAAAAAGCTTTCCATCATCACAAAGAAGCGAAAAAACCGAACTATCGTTTTCTGCTATCTTCTTCGCAATCGTATCGAGTTTCACAAAAAGGCTCTTATAAGGACCGTCGGGATCCAATACATCTTTAAGAAGCTGTACCATTGAACTTGTTACAAACATCAAATCCTGCATGGTAACTTCTTTCACAGTACGAACATTGATAAAAGCACCGTTTTTAAGAATCGGTTTTTCAACGGAACCAAGAGTAATTTGCAGTTCGGAACTTCTCAGGATATTGGGTGTTACAATGGAGACAAAAGAATTGCTTCTGATCTGTTTTTGGTATTTTTCTTTAATGCATAATAGTACTTCTATTTTATTTTGCTCATTAAAATTTACATCTTTTACTTTCCCAATCGCTATACCTTCCATAGACACCACTGTATCAAGATGTATATCTGTTCCATGATTGAATTGACCTTTAAGAATATATGTTTTCGCAAACCAGTCCTGCTGTCTTGACACAATCAAAAGAAGCACAAGCCCCGAACAAATAACACCAATAACAAACATTCCTGCAACACGCTCTACATATTTAGTTCTAAATGACATAAGGATTCCTTTATAGACTTTCCCCTGCTAAATATTCTTTTATTAAAACATTGTCACTATGAAGAACAACTTCTGGTGCATCACACATCACAACGGTCTGATCTACATATATCAAACTATCAGCAATTTCCTTTGCAAAACATATATCATTAGTGGCCACCACTGTGACCATATTATACTTCTCTTTTATCAACTTAATCAAACTTTTTATTGCTTTTGCACTAACAATATCAAGACCGAGAACAGGATTATCATAAATGATTATATCCGGCTCGTTTGCAAGCGCCATTGCAATATTAGCTATCCGCCTCTTACTCATACTCATTTGAGCCGGACGATAATTGATCAAAGATCTGATCCCTAAATAGTCAATAATCTCATCTATTTTTATTTCTGTTTCAGCTTTTTTGTATTTTTTAAAATACTGCTTTGGAAGTGCAATATTGTCTCTAACACTTATATTACTTATCAGTCCACCTGTTTCAAAAACAAAACCAGCAGCAATTCTTCTTTCACTAACAGCATCACACATCGGATACTGCTTACCATCAATCGTAACATCGACAGTGCCTGATGTAGGCTCATATATACCGGCCATGAGTTTACAGAGTATTGTTTTTCCCCCACCGTTAGGACCAATCATACAATAGAGTTTATCGTTTTCTATTGTTATGTTCACATCTTTAAGGATATTTTTCCCATCAAAAGTAAACGACATATTTTTTATTGTAACGACACCACTCATCTGCTCACCTTAATAATATAGTACCGTTATAAATGCGCTTATAATAAAACACCAGAAAAAAGAACTTATCACTGCTTTCGTTGTCATTTGCGGTATTTCCGTTGATGCGTAACGCGTGGATATCCCATAAAAACAACAGATAAAAGAAATAATAAAACCAAACAAGATACTTTTAAAAATATTTATCCCTATATCAAGCGGAGTAATTGACGAAAAGACACCATCCATATATTGAGCGGTCGGCACATACAAATAATAATTAGATAGCAACATTCCACCGACGATGGTAACCACGGTAAATATAAATGACAGACATAAAAGAGATATCGTCATTCCAATCACACGCGGCGCTACAATAAAATATAATGGGTCTATTCCCAGCACCTTTAATGAATTTATTTCCTGATTTACAACCATAGAACTTAATTCTGCGGCAATTGCCGTTCCGGAACGTGCAATTAAGATAAATGAGATAATGAGCGGCGCAAGCTCACGCACAACCAATATCGTAAATATTTTACCAAGAAATATGCCTGCACCTACCTGTGGCACAAACATGTCTACTTGCATGATAATTGCTGAAAAAAGAAATACTGACAGAAGGATAACAAGGGGTATCGCGTCAACAGCAGTAAAAAGAACCTGAAAAGAAGTAACTCGAAGTATTATATGTTTTCCATGCTTGAGGTTTCTTTTAAATGAAAGTATTGTTTTATAGACAAAAATATTAAAATCTACAAGGATACGTATATATCTTACGACCGGCACCCCTAAAGCATGTAGAATATCCATTTTTAACCCCTATGGACTATTTCAGTATCTATGCATTACATTCGGCATGGCGCTTTTACCCCTAAGAGATGCAGTCCGTTTGCGATAACAATTCGTGCAGCGTCAATAAGCGTTAAACGCGCAAGTGTCAGTTCTTCATCATCCGATAACACTCTACATCGAGTATAAAACACATGCATCTTACTTGCAAGATCTTCTAAATAGAGTGGAATCCAATGCGACTCAAGCTTATCTGCGGCAATACCAACAATATCTTCGAACCTTCCAAGAAACTTCAATAAATCAAGCGCTTCAGGCTCATTCAATAATTCGAGACGCGCATTCTGCAGTAACTCTTTGGTGATATAAATACCTTTTTCTTCTCGTGCCTTTTTAAAAATACTTGATATACGTGCATGTGCATACTGCACATAATAAACAGGGTTATCAGAACTTTGTTTTTTTGCTAGTTCAAGATCAAAATCAAGGTGGCTGTCTGTCTTTCTCCTCACGAAAAAGTATCGCGCAGAATCTACACCGACTTCATCAATTACTTCACGCAAGGATATAAATTCTCCGGCACGTGTTGACATAGAAAGCCGCGTGTCGCCCTGAAACAATGTTGCAAGCTGCACAATAACAACGGTAAGTATATTTTCGTCATAGCCTAACGCTGTTAAAGACGCTTTGAGACGCTGAATATATCCATGATGGTCAGGGCCCCATAAATTTATAAGCATCTCATACCCTCTTTTACACTTATCATCGTGATAAGCAATATCAGGGGTAATATAGGTCATGTCACCGGTATTCTTTATAAGCACCCTATCTTTGTCATCGCCATATTGCGTTGATCTAAACCATAAGGCGCCCTCGTCGGTATAGGTAAGCTTCTTTTCCCTTAACGTCTCTAACACTGCCTCGATTTTTGTGGTTTGGGCAAACTTTTTTTCACTAAACCATGAGTCAAATCGCACATTAAACTCAGTGAGATCATGTTTGATATCTTCTAGTATTGTGTTTGAGGCATATTCCATAAAATAAGGAATAACATCTTCTTGTGTACTGTTAAGATACTTATTACCGTCTTTATCAATTATCGATTGAGCTATATCATAAATATATGCTCCTTTATATCCATCTTCCGGAAAAGAATCCCCTTTACCAAGTTTTTCTTTATACCGTGCATACACAGAGAGTCCTAATATATGTATTTGTTTTCCTCTGTCATTGATTAAATATTCTCGTGTGACATCATATCCTGCAAAAGAGAGGATGTGGCTTAGCGTATCACCGACAGCTGCCTGACGGCCATGCGCAACAGTCAGAGGACCAGTGGGATTTGCGCTGACAAACTCAACCATGACCTTTTTACCCTTCCCAACATTGACACGTCCATAATCTTTTTCCTGTTCATGAATAGTTCTCAGCATTATGTGACATGCATGCTGAGTTAAGTAAAAATTGATAAACCCCGGTCCCGCGATCTTTATCTCTTGAACAGTATCCGAAAGTGCAGGGTCATTATCAAGCGCCTCTTTTATGCCGAGAGCAATTTTGGGCGGTGCATTCTTAAACGTTCGGGCAAGCTGCAAAGCACAATTTGTTGATATATCACCAAATTGTTTGTCCGATGGTGTTTCTAACAGTATGTCGGGAAGTGTCTCTGGAGATATTCCAGAATCTGAACACATCTGATTCAGTGTATTTTTCAGCGAAGATATTATAATTTCTGTTATAACTTTATTCATCTGTTACAGTTCCATATGTAATTTTCTGAGCATCTTCCCATAAACGTTCCAAATCATAATGCTGTCGAGCTTCAGGAGTAAATACATGTATAACAACATCAAAATAATCTATAATCACCCACTTAGAGTCTGAAAGCCCTTCCATATGATAATAATGAATATTATGCTTTTTTTTGTTCGTGCAACCAATTTCTTCAGCAAGTGCTTTTACATGTTTATTATTCGATCCAGTAATAAAAACAAAATAATCAGCGACAGAGGAAATCTCTTTAATATCAAACAAAATGATATCGGTTCCCTTCTTTTCATCCGCAATCTTTGCACACATAAGAGCCAATTTTTTTGCATCAGTTTTTTTATTTTTAATAGCACACCCCCTACAAATACAAGCCTTTTTGCTTAATATATTTCTCAGCTTTCTCAGGCACAATGTATTTTATGTTTATATTATTTTTTATTCGCTTTCTGATATCTGACGATGATACAGCAATGGGAAAACCTTTTATTGATCGAGAAAAATACTTTTTAAGCGTACCCATCCCAGCTAACGTTTCATTATACAGGCAACCGGGCCTTTCATAAGATATTATTTTACATAACTTAACTATCTCTTGAGACTGATGCCACGAATGAAAGTCAGCCATACTATCAGTACCCATAAGAAAGAATAATTCATCGTTTTCAGAAATTATCTTTTTCATAGATCTCAAAGTATCTACAGAATATGACGTTCCACCCCTGACAATCTCGATATCTGACAAGGTAAATGCATTATTTCCTTTTATCGAACACCGTATCATATGCATACGGTCTTTCGGGTCAATAATATTTTTATTCCTCTTATGAGGCGGAATATAAGCCGGAATAAAAATCACTTTACCCAGTCTATACTGTTCCAGGGCCATCTGCGCAATATATAAATGACCATTATGAATAGGATTAAAGGTTCCCCCAAACAAACATATTTTCATTTTTTATATCCGGCAAATATAATCTCTCACGACTTTTTATTCGTGACACGCACTACGATCTTATTTGCCCGTTTCCCATTACAAGATATTTGTATGTTGTGAGCTCATTGAGGCCCATTGGACCGCGAGCATGTATTTTATCTGTGCTGATACCGATCTCCGCACCAAAACCAAATTGACCACCGTCATTAAAACGGGTAGACGCATTATGGAATACTGCCGAAGAATCGACCTTGGATAAAAATTCTTGTGCCGCCTTCTTGTTTTTAGTAACAATAGTATCAGAGTGTTTTGAACCGTGCGTATTAATATGAGCTATAGCATCGTTAATGTTATTAACAATACCGACAGACAATATTAAATCTAAATATTCCGTATCCCAATCTTTCGCCGTTACCGGCTTAACACCCTTAACGACTTTTCTCACACGCATGTCACCTCTAATCTCAACATCTTTTTCTCTCAAAGCATCAGCAATAACCTGTAAACATTTTTGCGCAATATCTTTATGCACAAGTACAGTTTCTATCGCATTACACACTCCCGGACGCTGTGTCTTTGCGTTTACTATTATATTTTTTGCCATCGTGATATCCGCATTTTTATCAACATACACATGACAAATACCATTATAGTGTTTTATGACAGGTATTGTAGAGTTCTCAGTGACAAATCGAATAAGCCCTTCTCCACCTCTAGGGATAACCAGATCTATACTTTCGTTTTGCACCAAAAGCGGCTTCATTAATGCCCTATCAGTATATTTTATTAGCTGTATAGTGTCAGTAGGCAATCCTGCTTTCTTACATGATGCGGAAAGAATATCGGCTATCATCATATTTGAATGTATAGCTTCAGATCCGCCACGTAAAATAACAACATTTCCCGACTTCACGCACAATGCGCTCGAGTCTGCAGTAACATTAGGACGTGATTCATAAATAATGGCAATAACTCCTATAGGAACTTTCACCTTTTGTATTAATAACCCATGAGGCGTCTTCCACTGGTTGATACACTGCCCAACAGGGTCTTTTAGGCACGCTATTTGTCTTAACCCATCGCACATGTCATTAATTCTTTGATCGGTTAATGTAAGTCTGTCTAAAAGTGCTTCAGATAACTTTTTCTTACGTCCACTAATCAGATCTTTCTCATTTGCACGTTGAATATGCTTTTTATTCTTACTAATATCCTCTGCCATTTGTTTTAGGGCTTTATTTTTCTTTGCAGTTGATATAACGGCTAATTCTAATGCCGCTTTTCGTGCACGCGAAGCAACAGATATAATATATTTTTCATAGTTCATGTTATCGTCCCTAGTTCACACCCATGAAATTTATTTATAAATTTCTCTGAGTATAGTCCCCTTGGGGATCGTTCATGGTTCATAGTTTATTGAAGACCTTAGATCTCGTTTTTTTTGTTTTTTCTTTGTTTTTAGTCTCTGGTATAAAATATTAGGTATTGTTTTTTTATTTATTATTTTGTCTTATAGCATATAACTTACAGCTTACAGCAGGACCAGTCTGTGGTCTCTTGTCTCTGGTCTCTATAAAAGTACGAGATGATTTCTATGAATCACCTCGTCATGTTCTTTTTTCCCTAGCACCTTTTCAATATCTTTTGTTTTCAGTTTCTTTATTTTCTGCACTTCGCTAACAGAATAATAAGATATCCCTCGCCCCATTTCTTCTCCCTGCGTATTGAGAACGCTCACCGTATCGCCTTTTAGGAAATCACCATCGCAATCAATAATTCCAGACGCTAAAAGTGACTTTCCGCCACCCTTAAGCGCATGTTCAGCGCCTTCATCAATAGTAATAGTTCCCGCAGGTGTTACAAAAAAAGCAATCCAGCGTTTTCTTCCTGCCATTTTGCCTTTCTTGGGAAGAAATATTGTTCCGAGATCTTTACCTTCAAATAAATCTATTAATATATTATTTTGCAGACCATTAACAATAACAGCCGCTTCACCCGCGCGATTGACATTCTTTATCGCTTTGAGTTTGCTCTTCATACCGCCGGTACCGAGTTGTGATTTTTTCACGTGACAGAGCTCTTCGACCTTCTGATCAACGCTTTCCACGATTGAAACAACATGACCATTACGGACATCTCCTGTTTGAGAACAATCTATCAACCCATCGACATTTGTAAGCATAACAAGCATTTGGGCCTTAATGAGATTAGTAACAAGAGCCGATAGATAATCATTATCCCCAAATTTAATCTCATCAGTGCTCACCGTATCATTTTCATTTACTATAGGAATCACATTCAGGGTAAGAAGATTACATATCGTGTTACGTATATTTATATGCCTGGTACGCACCTTCAGATCATCATTAATAAGGAGTATTTGTGCTGTATTTTCCCCTAGCTCTTTAAAATAGTGATGATATTCACGCATTAACGCGCATTGCCCGACAGACGCCACTGCTTGAAGCTGCGGCAAAGACTTTGGACGTGATTTTATTTTCAATTCTCCCATACCTGCACCAATAGCAGCTGATGATACAAGCACCACTTCATACCCGCGCTTCTTTAAGTCAACAACCTGCTGTGCAATATGAGCTATTTGCTTTTTATCAATCAAGCCTTTACTGTCAGTTAACACATTAGTCCCTATTTTCACGACTATGCGCTTAACCTTACGTAAAATATCTTCTCTAAATTTTTGATTTAATTCATGCATTGAAACAGTACCTTTTTTATTTATTTCTTATTCATGTATTACAGTCCTGATTTTTTCTAAAAGCGATTTGACGCCTTTTCCCGTCACCGCAGAAATCGGGAATATTATATCCTTTTTTAGCCCAATGGTCTCTATGAATTTATCGACATTTTCATCTGCAACAGATAAATCAATTTTGTTTAACGCTACGATATATGGTTTCTCGAGCAATGCGATATTATATAAACGTAATTCATCTCTTATAGAATCGTAATCTTTTAGCGGGTCTCTTCCATCATACCCTGCGCAATCGATGACGTATACTAACATTTTTGTTCTTTCAATATGTTTTAAAAAATCATGTCCGAGTCCTATATTTTTATGGGCGCCTTCTATTATACCTGGTATATCAGCTATAACAACCGTGTCATACCGGTCATAAGTCACAACACCTAAAACAGGAGATAACGTAGTAAAAGGATACCGACCAATCTTTGAGCGTGCATTTGATATACCGTTAATGAGGGTTGATTTCCCCGCATTGGGATTACCCACTAACCCTACATCAGCTATTAATTTTAATTCTAGACCATACGTTTTGTCTTCGCCTGGCTGTCCTTCCTCACGTGTTCGTGGAGCACGATTTGTCGAATTCTTAAATGCTGTATTTCCTCGTCCTCCTAGTCCACCTTTTGCAACGACATACACTTCGCCATGCTCGGTAAAATCATAAATAACTTGTTCAGTTTCAACGTCTTTTATAACGGTGCCTACAGGAACCATCAGAGTCACGCTTTTGCCGTCCTCGCCATGCATATCACTACCCATGCCATTTTTACCGCTTTTGGCTTTGATATGTGGATGATACCTAAAATCAAGGAGAGTATTGACATTTCTGTCCGCTTTAAGAGAGACTCTTCCGCCATTGCCTCCTTTACCTCCATTTGGGCCACCGTAGGGAATATACTTCTCTCGACGAAAGCTAACACATCCGTTGCCGCCATCGCCACCACGTACAAATATTTTCACTTTATCAATAAACACGGAATCCTCATCACTTTTTGATTAGTAGATCATTTGCATTAACTATAAAATCTTCGGAAATAAAAAAGGATTCTGAGTAAACGCTCCATTCAGAATCCTTTTCATATTTTATTATGATAACAGGTACTATGCCTGTACGGGTTGTACGCTTATTTTCTGCCGTACAGATTTATGCCCGTCAAATGATACAATTCCGTCGATCAGAGAAAAGATTGTCCAATCTCTTCCAACACCAACGTTTTTCCCCGGCTTAAATCTCGACCCTCGTTGCCGAACAATAATACTGCCTGCACTCACATACTGTCCACCATATGCTTTAACGCCTAAACGCTGTGCATTACTGTCTCGACCATTCCTTGATGTACCTTGTCCCTTTTTATGCGCCATTATATCACCTCGTTATACTTCTTTTTTTTGTGTTCCTTCAGTACTAATCTTTTGAATTTTAACCTCGGTAATTTGTTGTCTATGTCCAATTTTCTTTGAAGAATCTTTTCTTCTTTTATACTTATAGGCGATCAACTTTTTACCTTTTGTTTGCACAACTAATTCGCCGACAACAACAGCGTTTTCAATAAAAGGTTTTCCGACAACAACTTTTTTATCATCGGCTATAAGAAGTACTTCTTCAAAATTAATTGTATCTCCAGGATTTCCGTCAAGTTTCTCAACGGTAACAACATCCCCTTTAGTAACTTTATACTGTTTACCACCAGATTTAACAACCGCAAACATAATATCCTCCAAAAAATGATTGTTTACACAAAGAATAGGAGTTAATATAAAACACTATTATCACTTTTTTGTCAACAATATTTTAAGCCTTATTAGGTAAAGGCCGCTATATTCTACACAAGCATCGTTATGATATTAGGTTATAATTATAAATAAAGGAGCTAAAAGTAGCCATTAGATGCCGCTAACCATGGGTACTAATGCGTTATTGTAAATTTATGGAACCAATTGCTCTATACATACATATACCGTTTTGCATAAAAAAATGTACCTATTGTGACTTTTGTTCTATCCCTGTTCCATCCAAAACAATAATCAATAACTATATAAATGGCGTAATTAGAGAAATTAAGAGCTATTATCCACATATAAAGCAGTATAAAATCGATACCGTCTATTTTGGCGGTGGGACACCCTCTTCAATTAACCCATCACATATTAATCGTATCCTAAAAGCAATTCGTGAATCAAAACAATTAGAAGATCATGCGGAAATAACACTCGAGGTAAACCCAGGAACTGTTTCAAAATCAAATTTAGAGACCTATAGATCACTAGGTATAAATAGATTAAGCATAGGAGCCCAAAGCTTTATCGATAATGAGCTTGCTCTTCTCGGCCGCATACACACTGTTGATGACATTCACAAGGCATATACATGGTCAAGATCTGCCGGTTTTAACAATATCAGTTTGGACCTCATATATGGACTTCCCGGTCAAAAGATGCATTCTCTTACTTATTCACTAGAGGAAATAATTGCATTATCGCCCGAGCATATATCTACCTATAGCCTGACGATCGAAAAAAGCACCCCCATATTCAAACAGGTTCTTTCGGGATCTATCCCGGACATAAACAATACACTACAAGCTAAAATGTTTACCGCTATAATGAATAGACTAAAAAAATCAAGCTATACTCACTATGAGATATCCAACTTTTCTGCACGAGGTTTTCATTCAATACATAACACAGGGTACTGGACAGGAAAAGAGTATATTGGCGTAGGTGTTGGGGCTCATTCAAACATTAATCATATACGCTATAACAATAGCAAGAATATTGCCACCTATGTAGCACATGCTCGCAAAAGAAAAGAACCTACTCTTTCCGAAACAAAACAATTCTGGGAAAAAATCATACTTGGATTAAGGATAATACATGGAATACAAATAGACAATATCCCTGCCACATGCCACACATATGAGCAAAAAATTGCGTCTCTGGTAAAAAAGAAGCTCATTACATGTGAAAATAATAAGCTCAGACTAACAAAAAAAGGGATATTGTTTTACGACGAAATTGCTGTAACCTTGATATGACATATTCTTGCAGAGTATTCTTACTCTTTTTCCATCAGAAGGTTTGGCGCGTACGTCACCTCACCGCCGGCGACCTTTAAACGCACATATTTTGTTTTATATCCTTTTGCTTTAATCTCGAACACTGCATAGCCAGACTTGGTAGGATCGCTAACATTTCCTTCAAAGAAAATAACTCCTGATACAATATTTGAACTCACTCTATACACATATGCATTTTCTGTCTTTAGCGCTTCATTTTTAGGAGATTTTGCTATGGCATGTATATTGATTTTTGGGAGTTCGTATCGTTCATCCTTCGTATAATAGATTTCTGCTCCAGTCCTGAAACACATGCTTGGATTCTTTACATAATCAATATATTCTGGATACACACGAGCAATTACTAAAAAGTTTTTTACGGTATATTGCGCAGGATCTTTTTGCGGTATAAGATTATCGGTAAGATATGATACAACATACTTATACTGTTGTTGGTTACGGTTTGTAACTTCTGTCATTTGATGGTGTCCGACGTTCACCTGTCTTACTTGTGCTTTTTTATATCCAATATCTTCTTTTCCGTCTCCATCATCCAGATAAATATGATTCAGATTTGCGCTATAGCATTTAACTAAACCATCGTCCTCAGGCTTTTTAAATGGATTCATTGTGTTAAAAGGATTACCGATTACTGTAAGTACTTTTACATTCATGCTGTCCAATTTATCACGCTCCTGTTCAGTATATTTCTGTTGATCTTCAACACTGAGAAAATTGACCAGATACTGCGGATCTAGCGGCCGCTCAAGATCAAGTCTTTTAAAGGACGTGAGATTCACCGAGCTGCCGATTTGATTTTCCATTACCTGCACATCCCCTACAACTGGCACTCCTGATCGAAATAGTGGCAAATTTCGCTGATACAGCGGTGGCTCCTTTTTAAACCAATCGGTCATAATATTTGCCATCTCACTTCCAGATAAGGATGGCGCAACACCGATAAACCTTTTTAATGGCCTTTTATATTGGCCACTCAAATACCCCTCTATGAGCTTTAGCGTTCTATCATGCTGACTCATATCGAGGAGACCTTTTTCATCATCATCAAGATATTTAACAAGAAACTTTAATGTTGTGACACCGCCAAAACTATGTGCGACAACATTAACTGCGTCTACTTCTTCAATTCTCAATATGTCTTTAACAAAACCAGTAAATTCTCTTCTAAACCCTTCCACACTTTTTTCATCTTCTACCGTGTCGTAGCGAAAAACATACACCTTAAAATATCTATCTAGTGATGGATTAGCAATATCTTCTCGCGATAAAAGTTCAGGGAATTTTTTCCAGTTATGGCGGTCCGCGCCTAAGCCATGAATAAAAATTACCACTTCCTTGTTGCGACCTGCTTTTTTACGAAGCTCGGCATACTTTTCCTCTTCTTTAAGGATTTCATAATAATCATCGAAATCATCGGCGAGATAAAAAGCGTTTACCGCACAGCACCAGGCAAGGTTATTATATCTACAATCTTTTTTTAAACGATCAAAGGTAAATTCAGCACGGTCTTCAGTAAAATCCTCATCAGGATGATCGGGTGTCTCTAAGATTTTTCTATATTCTCTGTCACGTTCCTCCCATTCTTTTTTATAATGTTCGAGACGTGATTTTGAAAAGAGATACTTATTATAGTAGCGATACCACGTATAGGGTTTTCCTATATAGTACTTATGCACCTGTGCAAAAAGATTTTTTAGTTTTGCAAGATTAGCTTCAGAGGGACGTTTATAATAGTCGTTTGCAGCAGTTCCCGGGGTAAGAATATCGAATAACTGCTTTTTTAGTTCATTTCGTTCGATGTAGAGTTCATTAAAGAATATTTCATACGGATACTTTGTTATCTCGCACATCGTCTTTTCTTCCGCAGAGAAAAAGCCGCCTTTTCGATTTGCAGTCGTTCGACACTTATCCTGAAGCACCAGATAAGCGTCTTCCAACCTATCTTTTGTGTATGGATCATCTATTGCATTTTCCCACATCTCGATCGTTGCATCCAGATTAGATCTCATCTCTTTGATCTGCTCGAGCTCTGCCTTTTGAGTTTGCTGATCACTCTTGGAAGGAAAATGAACGCAGCCTTGAAATAAGACTGCCACGATTATTACGGTTAAAATAATATGAATTTTTCTGAACATATGTTTACCCTATTTAATGGACAAAATTATACTTCATATTATCCTCTTTGAATAGTGATAAATAATTTTTATCGTGAGACTGCCACGGTGTTATATAATTAATTGTGTAAAGAAGAGATGCTAGGTGAAATCACCGCGAAGGTGGCACAAAGTGACTCCTACGCGGTGGGAATATGGGTAAATCGTATTTTTTTAGGATAAAGACCTACGGGAACCTATTTGTACTACACAATGTGTAACGCACGGACGATCTTCCGTGAAGCGTCACCTTTACCGTAGGGGCTTGCAGAACGCGACATACGGGTATACACTTTTTTGTCATGTAATACCTTCTCTACGTTATCAACGATAGATTTAACTGATGTACCAACCAGTTTCGCCGCACCTGCTTTAACAACTTCTGGTCGTTCGGTTGTTTTTCTCATCACTAAAACCGGTTTACCTATCGAGGGAGCCTCTTCCTGAACACCACCCGAATCAGTTAAAACAATATGCGCTTTACTCATCATAAGAGCAAATCCGTCGTATTCTAACGGTTCTATGAGATGCACTCTATCAGACTGTGACAGTATAGAAAAAACCGGTTTTCGCACATTAGGATTGAGGTGAACAGGATACACAATTTCAACATCATCATTTCTCAAAGCGATCTTCATAAGCGCTTTACAAATATTTCCAAACGGCTTACCAAAATTCTCTCTCCGATGAGCAGTTACTAATATCAGTTTCTTTTTCGTATTAAAAACAGGTTTCTTCTTTTTGTTCTTTTTGAGTGTCATGAGAAGCGCATCAATACTTGGGTTCCCGGTATGATATATGGTGCTTTTGCGAATACCTTCTTTTAATAGATATTTCACTGCTTGTTTTGAGGGCGCAAAATGATAATCCGCTACAGACGACAATATCCTTCTGTTTACTTCTTCTGGAAACGGATGAAACCGATCAAATGTCCTGAGCCCAGCTTCAACATGTCCTATTTTTATTTTTTGGTAAAAACATTCCAGCCCCACAACCATCGCTGTTGTCGTGTCACCCTGAACCAAAACGATGTCAGGTTTAACGGTTTTGAGAACACCATGGATCTTTTTCATGGTATTTATTGTAAGCGTGGTAAGATCCTGATTCTTCCGCATAATATTCAAATCTACATCAGGTTTTATCTTAAAGATAGATAATACCTGATCGAGCATATGACGATGCTGTGCGGTAACACATACCACGGTCTTAATGTGGCGCGGATGTTTTTTGAGCTCCAATACGATCGGCGCCATTTTGATCGCTTCCGGCCTTGTACCAAATACTACTAACACTTTTTTCATGTTCAGCTTCCCTTACACTTCACTACCGATAATACGGTTTTAAGAGCGATCTTACAGTCTAACAATAGCGACCACGTATCAATATATTCCAGGTCAAGCTTAACGCTTTCAGAAAAATCTTTCACTTCACTGCCCTGCACCTGCCACAGTCCGGTTATACCCGGCTTCATGGTAAGCCTTCTTCTCTGCCACGCTCTATAATTCTGCACCTCTTCAGGCAATGCCGGTCGGGGCCCGACAATACTCATCTGGCCTTTTAGCACATTCAAAAACTGTGGTAATTCATCGAGATAGGTTTTTCTCATGAACCTGCCAACCTTCGTAACACGAGGATCCTCATCCATCTTAAACAAGGGGCCTCTCATTTCATTATATTCCTGCACATCTTTTTTCATTTCATCAGCGTTCAAAACCATAGAACGAAATTTAATCATATTGAAAAGCCTACTCCGCAGGCCCACACGGATTTGATGGTAGAAGACAGGCCCTTCAGAAGTCATCTTGATCAATACCGCACACAAAATAAAAAGCGGCGATAAAACGATCAAAATAACACATGAAAGAAGATAATCAATAATCTGCTTAAAAAAGAGCTGCCATACATTCTGCGAGATAGTGCTAATAGATATCGTTGGTATCCCATAATAATCATCAAATGACATGTTACTACTCGACATATCAAAGAATTCAAAAACAAGCCTTACTTTTATACCCTCCTGTTCACACAAAAAAACAGCGTCTTTCACCTGACTAAAATGTTCGTTTTCAACAATAAAAATAACTTCATCGATCGGGTGATCGTGGATAATATCGGTTATATCCTTTATATCCCCAAGATACTGGCAATCGTTTATTGCGGAACTGCCCGTAAAAGCCCCAACATTGATGTACCCTGCGACAGACATCGTCTTTTCAGCATTAAAAACCTGTGATCCCTTGGTAACACCCGAGCGATTACCGGCTAAAATAATATGCTTTGTACGATACTCTTTCGGATACACCTGATCTATCACAAGCGACAATACTTTGCGTATGCCCATCAACATAAGGATATTCACAACCCCGAAGAGCACAAGAAAAAGCCTGCTGACATAATGAACTTTACAGAGGAACAGTCCAAAAATAAGGACTAAGATACCTATCGTTACCGAACGTACAATCTCGGCTGCTTCAGCATTAAATGGATTCACGCCCTTATAGAGCCCCTGCTTATTAAAAATAAGCAGCCACAAAGGCACAATGAACAACAACAGCCACAGATATTCATGCAAAGGATAGAGCGACGATACTTCCACCGGAAAATGCCGGGTTTTAATGTGATATGCCAGGTAAAAACTTACGACAATAGTTATCGCGTCAAAAAATGCTTCCAACCCAATTTTTATTTTATTCTTCTCTTTAGAATACATAATAGTTTCCCCATATTAAATTATTATTTAAATACAGTATCGGATAGTCATTATACCTGAAATGCGTGCGTGAGGAAATACTATTTTGCTTTTTTACTGTCGCAGATTTGCATGTAGTAGCGCGCCTGCTTCGCAAGGTTAGTGTCCCCTTGCAACGTTTCAGAGAAACACTTACGCGCCTCTTGATAATTATTTTGATAATAATGAATCAACCCTTTGTTGAAAAGAGCGATTATTGCAAGGTTACTGGTTTTATGATTTTCTATAACTTTATCAAAGCATTCATTCGCATTTTCCATATCATTCATAGCCATATATGACTCACCCAGCTGAAGCAAAGCTTTTTCGTGCAATGCATCTACATCATTAGATGCACAAACCGCTTTAAAATCATTTATTGCCTCATCATAGCGTTTTAATTTTTTATTACACATACCTCTTACATATAACACATGGGGCGATTCCTCACTGGCCAATAAACTCTTTAAAAAGATATCGCACATTTTCTTAGAAACAGTATAAGATCCAACATCATAGTATCGTTTAATAAGTTCCTTTGTATGTGATTGATAAAACTCATCTTTTTTTTCACTCTCATCCATACACTTTAACTTCACAAAATCAAAATGCGCGGAATAACCATACCTTTTAATATCATAAAACTTCAGCGCTATCCCCCCGCACAAAGCCAAATAATCATCGTGTGCGTAAACATCCCGGCATTTATCCGCATAATCTTTATAAAACGCAAATGAGCTGTCATACGATCCATTATAAAAAGCATCTCCAGCCATTTCTTTAATCCCTTCATGTAAAGATGTATCACGAGTAGACGAACAAAGGGTTAGGTAGTCCTTGTAGAGTTGATCGCTATACAACTCTGTCATTTTCATTGTCAGTAACCTCTGTGTATATTTCTTAATTGTATTAGCATATTTTCGGTATTCCAAACTTGCTTCTTTAAGATTCATCACAAACTTGTCAAAACACTTTTGGGCTTCCTCAAAGCGATATTGCCTGAGAAAGCATACAAATCGAATATAGTTTCTTTCTCCACGCGGCAGGGCAAGATCATCATTATCCAAGACACGCAAAATCGTGCTGTACACCTTTTCATATTTTTCGGCAAAAATCTTAGCAGCATCTTTATGCCCAATTGCAATGAGCTGTTCCATTAGAGATAGAGCATTATTTATATCTTTAGCATTTTTGTGTCTTTTTTTTATGAACGAATCAATACCTTTTTGTATGCCTTTTATCTTTTCACTTTTATTGTTGTGATATACATCTTTTGCAAAGCCGGTTTTACGCATCGCTTGCAAGACATATTTATTTTTCATAAAACAGTCCCAGACAAAACCGGTACGGAAATTTTCCACCGCAACAAGAAAAACACCTATATCAAGACCATAGTTGTTCCTAGCGTAATAATTTTCATCAAGATTACATGCGTTTTTAAAACCATATTTCCCATGGATAAGCGGGTATTTTTGATATATGTAGTGAAGCGCTGACATACAGCGTAAAGGTGTAAAGTTTATAGATGCCCCGATCCCTAGGGGAGAGATCGTGCCATCATACGAGGAGATATTTTCTCCGTTTGGAATAACTCCATGACTCATCGTATAACCACGCGGCAACGCGACAGAAGTAATACCCCACATGTTAGGGCTGTATGTTTTATATTCATGAGCATGGTCAATACAGAAACGCCTATTTGCTGAAGTAGCGCGAACAGAATTTACAAACCAGTTTATTCCTTCACGATCAAAAACATCTTTTAGATCAAACCAGAGGTGCGCATACTGATAAGTAAAAAGCGACCCGTACCAAGAATACACAAACTGGTCACCTCCCCGGTAAGCGCCTACCTCACGTTTCCAATCATAAAATATGCGAGCAGGAACATCATTGTTCGGAGACCCTGCCCCGAGCAATGTCACAAGCATTGTTTCATCTGAATAATAGTCCCATCTGCCCTTTAGAAATCCTTTTTCGGGAGTCCATCCCATCAGGAGTAATATCCTGTCATCCCGTACATCTTTATCTCTATATGCAAGCCAATCCATTCTCTTATATATCGATGGAACCATATCTTTTATTTCACCACCGAAATATTCACCAGCGGTAATCATGCCGCATAATAGCATAGCGGTATCTATGGTAGATATCTCAGACTTTCCTGACCGCTTGGCAGTATTGTACTTAAGGAAATGATAAAAGAAACCATCTTTGTCATAAGCTTTATAATGATGATCTTTACTTCCTCCACAAAAAGTCTTGAACGTTAGAAGAACGCGACGTCTGGCTTCATTTTTATCTATCCACCCGCGTTCAGCACCTATACAAAGAGCTGTTAAGCCAAGACCGGTTACCGCAATACTTGAATCACCAAAACCCGCACAATCACGAAAAAGTCCTGTTTCCATGTTTTGATTTTCATAAAAATATAAAAACGCCTTTTTCTCAAGAAGATCCAGAAAAGCATTGGTATTCATTCGCGGTATGGAGTATCTGGCTCTGCATGGCTTTAGTGGAAGCACACTGCCTTTGGGAGTAACAGAACTGAGACGGATATAAAGAGCATCTTTATTTTGTTGGAACTTTGTATCATCAAAAGTAAACGTAAATACATTTGAGCCGTTGTTGTAAGAAGAGTCTATTCGTTGCCACGTTTTACCATTATCCTGAGACAGCTCAAACCATACGACTTCTGCCCCGTCCCCTTTGGTCTTTACTTGAACGGTATTTTGATCCTCATACAAAAACACTTTATGTACTCTTTTGCCATTACTGTAAAAATTGTTCCGAAGTAAGACCGCATTGCTCTTATCATTTCGTAAAGATAACGTACCGAAAAGAATATCATCAATATAGATTGTGCTTTTCCTTCTTTTACTGTCATTATCAAACACAAAGACGATCTCACACAGTTTTGATAGATCTGCACTGCTTTTAAAATGTCTGATAGGAATAAACACCTTCCGCCACGATCTATCGACTTTTCTGCCAGACACATAATTTTGCACTGCCACATTGCTCGCAATATCATCACCGTATTGGTAACGCCCATCACCATTAATATCAAAGTGCAATTCAATCCTGAAATCTTCCCCGCCTTTTTCACCTTTCACCCAAAAACTCAGATATTTCGCTTCTTCCATGAATTTTTTTTGAATAGGTAACAGATTCCCTGTGGACAAGACAGAATATGAATATGATCCTTTTTTTCTGACATCGTAGGCGAGCTTCAATGAACTACCTGATTTTCCAAAGGTAAGTTTGGGATTAGACTCGTAGGATACCTTACAAACACCCGGCTCAGCAGTATCCCCGCCAACCCAGCCGCCTAAAAGATTTTTATAGGAATTACGTTTATTGAAATCATCTATGAGGAGAACTGAAGACTTACCCGTATGAGCATAAGTCGGAAACACAAAAACCACAAAGAAACAAACAGCAAAAAACACCCACCGCACCGGGACACCCCTTTTAACTTATTTGTAACAGGTAACTAAAAACGTAATTCCCCTAAATACTCAAAAAAAATGTTACTTTTCGCTCTATATCAACGCACTAAGAAATTTACTTGCACTGAGTACACGAATATCGTCTTTAATAGAATCAACACCCTCTTGCTTAACAACTTGATAAACATAAGGAATTTTTAATTTCCGCGAAAAATAACGCAAGTTATCAGAAATACCCTTATATGATTTTTTTGTTTCTACACAAAACCACGGCTTATTATTTATTGTCACGAGAAAATCAACCTCTCTCTGACTAACATCTCTAATATAGTGAAGTTTTGCTTTATACCCTTCTACATCAAATAAATAATCGCAAAACTTTAAAAGATGCGATGCAATAATATTCTCAAATCTTATACTTTCATCTTCTACTTCAGCCCAATCCCACAAGTAGATCTTTGGCTCTTTTCTCAGTGATTTGATAAGTGTGCTTTGAAAAGGATATATTCTAAAATGGTAATAAAATCTCTCTAATATATCAACCCACAACGATACAGTCTTATGGGTAACTCTTAGATCTTCCTTCAATGAATTTACAGAAAAGAGAGAACCAATCTTATTTGGCAATAATTCAACCAAGACTTGCAATGACGACAAATCCCTCACATTTTCAATATCTCTTATGTCTTCTTTTATCAACCTATCGATCTTCTCATTATGCCAGCGCCGTAATGTTCTTTCGTCTTGCTTACAAAATATTTCAGGAAATCCGCCAAATCTGAACAATTGATTTAATAATTCTATAGATTCTTTGTTATTATCTAAAAATTTTAGTTCTGTAAAAGCGCCATTATCCTGCTGCTTGTTCATCAGCTCCGCAAGTGAGAGTGGATGTAGTCTCAAGGAACGATATCGCCCAAGCAACGAATCACCACCTTTTTTATATACATCTAATCGAGCACTTCCTGTTACCAATATCTTAAATCTATCTTTATATTTATCATATTCGCCCTTTAAATAGTTCTTCCAATCTTGATATTTATGTATTTCATCAAAAATCAGTAATTTTTTATCTGTCGGAAAAGTATCTGCAAGAATAATTTTTCTATCTTGTCGATTATCCCAATTTAGATAGGCATATTTGCTAGGAAAGGCACTTTTCCCAACCTGGTCGGAAATGGTTGTTTTACCGACCTGTCTTGGGCCAGAGATAAAAACCATTTTATCTTTAAGATCCTCTATAATATATTTTTCTAAATATCTTTTAATCATTACTTTCTCCAATAATCATCCTATCTACATATAATGATGCAAACTTCTATATAAGATTATTATACCAAAGTATAAAATATTGTCAAACTTTTTATACCTTGGTATAATATTCACATATAAGACTAAAGATAGTGCTCCTATTTAGTAATTGCCTTTTTTGGCTTTTTGAAACTATCTAATTTCTTCCTGCACCACGTGCACAGATTAATACCCTTTTGATCGTGCTCCATCAAATTATGCGGGTACGACCGAATACAGCTTGGATTTGAACATCGAGAAATGCCCATAACAAAAAATATGCTGCTAATTGCCTGCTTTACCGTCCTGTTGCGCAATCGCTCTCTATTTTGAGGCTCATTATTAAAATCAGCCCTGAAACGGCAATACGACATTACGCCGACACCTTTTCTAGCCCATCCAAATAGAAAATTATTCTCTTTCGCATACATATCTTTTTCTGTAACCCCCAAATAGCCCACCGCATCTTGATTCTTATCCTCTTTAGCCTTTTTCAGAACAAGAGACTGCAAACGGTCAGCATTATATTGCCCCTGTTTTGTCAGCTTTTTTACATTTACATTAAATTCAGCAATTGATTCTGGTGGCACCTTTGTTTTCTTCATAAAACTTTCTATAAAGCATACTTGGCCGATAAAAGTTTTCATATCACTATCGCTAAGATTGTTTTCCTTCATAACATGTTTTATAAACTCTGGTTTTACTGTTTTTTGAATCCTTTCCATCACAAAAGAAACATATTTCCCCGCATTATTACGATCAATTGCACCGGGGTTAACAGCTTTTTGGGATATTACAATATCTATACCGATGATTTTCTCCAGTTGATCTACGACTTCATTCAAAAGCACCTTATTAACCTCCCCAATAGGCACAATAACAAGTACTTTTGAGCCAGGTGTCGTCTTATTACTGTTATCATGTATACTTGGCTGAACATTATAACCAGTTGATTTGAGCAGCTTGTGCGCCTGCTTAATCAATTGTTCGTCTTCAGCATACTCATAAACTAATGTTGCCCTCTCCTGAGCAGATTCAACATCCCCTTTTTGGAATAACAAATTTGCATACTTAAGCTGTCGCTCCAAATTCCAGCTGTCTGAACGCAGAGCGGCTTCATATAACTCGATTGCCTTTTCAACACTACCTTCTTTTACATATACATCCACCAGAGAATATACATCTTTAACATTATGGCGAAGCGAAACATTATCATCCTTGAGATGTTTTTCTACTCGCTTTTCAAGCTCATGTTTATCTATTGATTTATTTCCTTCATCTGCAAATGAGCCCGTACCCCACATCAAGAAAAAAACTAAACATATATACGACAATATTTTATTCATAACATTATGAGCTTCTCTTTTATCTCAAAAGATTTAATAAGAGTTTCCCGATTTTTTTATTACCGCTGTAAATATTTCGGCATATAATTCCACTTTGCTCTCTCCCACTCCAAAAACGTCCGCGAATTCTTCTCTGGTCACTGGCTTTTTCAATGCCATATCCTTTAAGGATTTATCACCAAAGATAATATATGCCGGAACACGCTTCTTCTGAGCAAGTTTTGCTCTTTCTTCACGCAGCAAACTGAATAACTCGCGATCAATACCACTCCAATCCATCTCGCGGCTTTCCCTTTGCCTTTTTGCAATCTCTTTCTTTCTTACCGTTATTAACGGCTTAGCCAAAACAGGCGTTTTTTCAGCGCGCAATACCTGCCTGCTTGAATCTGTAAGCGAAAGCGTTGAATAATCCATATCTCTCTGTAAAAAACCCTGCCCTATCAACTGTTCGATCATATAACGTATAAAAACAACCGATTCATCGGCCATTAAGCCAAATGTTGACAAATTCTGATCTCCCCTAGACATAATCTGTTCGATCTTCTTTCCCTGCAATACCGAAACAATATAGTCAGCTCCAAACCCGTAATCTCTACCCATCCTCACTCTTGCCACACAAGATAATATCTTCTGGGAAACTATCAGCGCGCCATCAACCATATCAAGTTCATTCAAACAATAGTCGCATGCATCACAAGAACCATCCCGATAGTTCTGCCCAAAATAGTTTACCAAAACTTTATGCCGGCATTTTGGACACGTGCAAAAATTATAAAATAAACTTAACTTATCCATCATGACTTTTTGATTAGGAGACTCACCAATGAAAGAACTCAAAGTACGATAGTCATTTCCTCCATAAAACATATAGCAATACGAGTTAAGTCCATCACGACCGGCACGGCCAGTTTCCTGATGATAGTGTTCGATACTTTTTGGCATCGCCGCATGGATCACAAAACGGATATTGGAACGATCAATACCCATCCCAAAGGCCACCGTCGCCACAATTATGTCTACCTCCTCAAGTGCAAATTTATCCTGATGCTGCCTGCGCATATCATCCGAAAGACCGGCATGATAAGGCAGGTTTTTATAACCGAGAAGGTTCAATTGTTTTGAAATTTTATCTACATCGTTTCGACGCAAACAATAAATAATCCCTGCCTCATCCGGATGTTTTTCCAGGACATCTTTTATCTGATTTATGATTTTAGAACGTGGTCTTATGCGATAGGTTAAATTTGCGCGGTCTAACCCTCCGATATGCATACCGGGTTCATGCAATCCAAGCTGTTGAACTATATCACGCTGAACTTCCTCCGTGGCTGTAGCGGTAAAGGTATGAACATTAATCCCTTCAAACCACTCCTTAATAATCTTCAGGTTTCGATAATCTGCCCTAAAATCATGTCCCCAGTGACTAATGCAATGCGCTTCATCGATAACAAAAAATGAAAGTGGAACTGATTTTAAAAGAGTAACCGCCGCATCATTTTGCAACCGTTCAGGAGAAATATATAAAAGTTTCACCTCACCATTTTGGATCTTTTTTATTACTGACGCGCGCTCTTTTGCCTTCTGACTGGAATTTAAATACGCCGCGGAAATACCCATATCTACAAGACTGTCAACCTGGTCTTTCATAAGTGAGATCAAAGGTGAAATAACGACAGCCATACCGTCCTTAAGCATCGCGGGAAGCTGAAAACATAGTGACTTCCCTCCCCCAGTTGGAAGCATAACCAAAGTATCCTGCCCTTTCAAAATCGATGAGATCACATCTTCCTGCAAAGGACGAAACAAAGTATATCCCCAGTACTGCCTCAAAGCCGCATATATTTCATCCATTTTCTGCATCATCTATATCCTTATTTCTTTCGTCTATGAGAGAACAATCCATTCTATTGGGTAAGATTATTTATCGCTATTCTAGGAGTTGTTATCTTCTAAATTGGTTAGCCATTATCAACACAATTACGTTTCAGCTATTTATCAGTATATGAGTTAAGAAGAGTTTCCGGTTTATTGTTTTACTACAATAGCATATTTCAATGAACGCACAATTTTTCTCGATGCAACCCAAAAACCGACATTGTCATCATTAGGATTATTACTTTTCGTTATCCACCCTGATACCCTCATAGATTTATCAAGTACAATACCTATAGACGGTGCATTCTTTTTCCAATTTGAGGAACCTCCCCGCAGCCCAAAATTTTTTCCGCTGGACGGTATCTGTTTCAACCATCCCTCTCCAGGAATAGAATATCTTTTTTTTCCAACATAAGCTTTGTTTGTATCCCATACATCTTTTGATATATGCATTGATGAAAGCATAATTGGTTTATAGGTTTCGTATCTATGGCTTTTATCAAGTTTTACATCTCCCTCGACTTGCACATTCACTTTAGCAACAAATACGTTCTTTCGAGGTGGTAAGAGTTTTATTCTCCCTTCCGCCTGCAGTCCCGCAATGCTTCCTTTAAAATTAACAACAGCATCCTTTCCTTCAATTTTCCAGGTATAACTTATCCTGGCACCTTGATAATATCTGCTTTTAGTCCAAAAAGAAGGCATCAATATTACCGATGTTCCCCATCCCGCCTTCGGGCTGTAAACCATGCGAAAATAGCTACTGTCAACATGCAGTGCTGCATATTGGGCTTTACCTGTATCTGACTGGTAATAAATTTCAACGATATTGCCCTTTTGCCTGATTTCCCATGTATTCGATTCCGCGCAATTGCCCGTACCGAATGTCACAAGTAGTAAAATCCCTAGACAAATAAAAATTATACTTTTTTCTATCAGCTTCATTGTTCCCCCATTTTAAAGATAATACTTCATTATTCTTACTGTTTTTATGAAAATGTTTTCAAGTTTACAATCTGGTTTTTTTATTTTATTGCAATTTTTATAGGCTTCACTCAAATCACATTGTATCTATTAATCAACGAATAACTTAAAAAGAGTGTCCTGATTTTTTTTAGAATCATACTAAAACAATCAGTGGTATAAGCAACAACCATATCGATCCTTTCGTACATATCGTACTCTCTCATTCACTATTGGCGCTTATTGCCCACATTAGTTTGTCTTTTAGTATTAATCTGTACTAAATGGTTGCTGTACCAATTCATTATAACTTTTCTTCGATCATATGAACCTTCAGGATCCATGGCTCATAGCGGCTGCCATAAGCTAATTCAACCGTGAAGCGGGGTAATTTCGGTTCTCTGCTGTCGATTTTATCATGAAATAAGATCACGTCAAACACTATCCTCTTATCCAGAGGCACATGAATACTATTCACACTAATATCCGTGACAATCCCGTATACTTCACTGTTTTCTTTCCCATAATTATAACTCGGCCGCACCATACCGTTGGTAATAATGAACCGTGATCGGTCAGAATATTTTTCTCTCAACAATTGCGCATCAAGGCCAGCATCGATCGCGAAAAGACGGGATTCTGATTTGTATTCTTCCTCCAGCTGTTTTTTCACATATTTAAAATTATCACGAGCCCTTTTACTCTCACTGTTCTTTTCGTACGCGCTTTGCGCCTCAGCAAAATGCTGCTGCGCCCTTCTCAAAGATTCCTTATAGAGATCACCGTTATATTCAAGCACAATAAACACCTGTTTTGGTATAGCCCTTTTGAGTTTTCTTTTATTTTTCACGCTAGTAACATCACCATCTATTTTGAATCCCAATTCATTCAGTTTTTGCAAATCGAACCACTCCGGAGAAGACCAGTGACCATACGTGAAATCCTTATCAACTTTCCCCAATGTTCTCCACGATAAACGAAGAGCCAGACCGCTATTTTCTTCATCAATACTGTACGGAAGACGCAATTCTCTTTCGGTTAATTCTGTGACCGATTCCGGCTGCCCAGAACGGTTAGATACAATAAACAAAAAGACTACGCTGTTTGCAGCAATGATCACCAGCACGCCAAGCACAAATAATTTATGTATTGGTAACAATATTTTCATTCTGCCACCTCTTCCGTTTTCTTCGTCGCGTCATTACGGAGCCGTTTAAAAATAAGTAATATCAAAATTGCCGTAAGTGCGATAATAAGGAAAAATACATACTTCGGCATCCATTCCCACCACCAGTCAAAAAATTTGGTGTACAGAAAGGTTAATAAGAAAAAATATCCTGTATTCACAACTTCCGGCCAACTTTTCCTGATGCCAAACCATATAGCAATTGAGCTAAAAACAAAACCGATCGTCTGATATATGCTTTCTATAACATGCTGCGAGATATTCAAATAACTGATCGCGCCCCAATTAGACAATACCAGGATAGGCATAAAAAATAACAACATTCCAAACACACGGTAGATTACGTCAAAACCTGAAAACTTCTTATGGGGGATTAACGGTACAAAAAACAATAAAACAGCTGTAGGCAAGAAATTCTCCGGTCGCACTCCAAAATAAAACCAGTAAAATCCAAACCAGGCACCCATTCGCGCAGACAAAAAACACGCTATACAGACAATACCCGCGATCAAGAGCAGTGTTGTATTCGTAGCATACGCAAGCATGAAGGCGAAAACAGCCCATACTGCGAATGCAGTATCTGACGGTGTCATATTGAATATTTGCCCGAGCATAACAATATTCAGGACAAAACATGAAAAACAAACCATTCCAAACAGCTTTGAAAAATAACCTGTTTTTTCACGATTTGCGGCCAAGACAGTGATAATAAGAGTTATAAACGGTACCGCTGTCAATATAGATACCTGTATCCCGGTTGAGAACCGTCCCCAAAATTGGTAAAATAGGAAGAATACGCTCGCCGCCAATCCGAGAGCGCCCAAAAGAGAAGCAACCTTCATTCCGAGGCTAAGTTGTTTCTCACGCTTGTTTGAATCAATATCATATATGCTCGACATTTGTGATATAAGATTTTCATGGTAATCGGTAACACCACTACGCTGCTCCTCATCAATCAATAGAATCTTTTCATTTTCAAGAAGCTCTAATTCCGCCTGAAAACACCTAATCTGATCCGCCCGCCGCTGAGCATCAGCTTTTGACTCAACATTTTTTGGCAATCTTTTCATCTATTTTACTCTCCACCAAATTTCTTGGTAATACCGAAAAACAGTTCTCAATCCGTCCCCAGAACTATAATGCAATATAACAAATTAAAATTCACAATTCAAGACCTGACCCTTTTTTTTAATAATCTTGTGATGTTTCGAATACAGTCTGTTTATAGTTGCCTCTTTGAGTTATGTGATGCGGTAATTTTGGAATTATTACTCTAGATTGCCTCGGCATAAACTAATTTTCCTTCTAATAAAGGGCGCTGTCCCCTTTTTTTCTTTTTAATTCGACCTCTTCAATCTTCTTATTAATTTACTTATACCCCAAGCAAAAAAATACCCTATTAAAAACCACTCTATAATGCCTATAATTACACTTATTATATTGTATCCATAATAAGTCCACAAACGTACACCTGTAATATCAGAAAAGAGAAGAGAAGCAAAAACATTAATACCATCAACCCATAACAGATTCATTGTTGGTTCTTCCCCGGCGGCAAAGAAACTATAATATATCGTTAATCCGATATAAAGCGATGATAAAGTTAAACCAATAATTACTTTTTTATTTAGAGGTCTCATATATCAAGTTCTTTTATTGTTTCCTTTATTTGCATTACTTCCACCACCTTCACCGCTTCCAGCATCATTATTACCTTTATTATTTTTGTTCATATATTCCAATGCTTCCTGCATATCTCTTGGAAACATATCCGGATACTCAAACCAATTGCTCGGCTCAGATTGTACTACTAATCCACCCGTTTTGTAGCTATCGTATCCAAATCCACAACAATTGCTTTCATACTTATCATATCCATAACCACCCTTACTATACATTTTATTCATATTTCCCATACGAATTGGGGTCAGGTCTTGAATTGTGAATTTTTCAAAATTTTACTGACTGTTGAATAATGTACATTTAAATGCTCACCTATTTCTTTCAATGTATACCCATGTTCGATATGGCTTAACGCAATCTTTTTATTTCTTTCTACCCTACTCTTAACACCATCAAAAATATCCCTCAACGGTGGTCTGCACGCATATCTTTCTTCTCGACTAATCTCTTTTTCATCACCCAATATTTTAAAGTGTTTTTCTATCCCCTTAATAAAATCTCTGTCGCCTAAAAATACCCTGCTTTGTAGTTTGCCCCATAAAGAATCTTTTTGCCCTGTTCCTTCTTTAACAAATTCTACATAGGCTTTTTTTGCCGTTTTAATTTCAGTGTGAAATTCATTGAGAATAAAACTCGAGCTAATTATTGATCCATCCCTTACGTTTTTAATTGTATCCGCATAACTACTCCACTTCCATTCCTCTACCTTCTTTACCATTCTTGCCCGTACAGGATTCAATACAATATAACGACACACCTCTAATAAATAATTATCCTTATCTACTAAAATTGATTTATATCTTCCTTGAAATACATGACCAACCTTTCGATAACAACGGTTAAAAGATTGGGTGTATATTCCATTAAGTTGTCGCATAAATAATGAAAGATTACTTTCTGGGGTTTCAATCAATAGGTGA
>JAVCCP010000080.1 GCA_030765405.1 Candidatus Ancaeobacter aquaticus
CCGTTTTTGTTGTAAGTTCTTGTGGTTGACATGCTTATAGCATATCACAAACGGAGGGAATTGCAAGAAAACAATTTATATAAATTGTTTAAATATAAAGACTTATGCGTTTTGCATAAGGCATTGTACTAGTCGTAAAGGAGGTGATAACAACAATCGTCAAGATATGTGTAAGTATTTTTTTATAGTAATTCATATATACCCTCAATCTAATCAGTATTTTATACCATAAATATGGTTTTGTCAAGAGCTTGAGGGTAATTTTTTTAGTAGCACGTCAAGATGTCCGCTTTTTGTAGCGGTGTGTGGATAAAAAAATAGCACCCCTCAATATCAGGGTGCTATTTTCTAAGTCACGCTTAAGTAATAGTAACGAAGTTACGCTTTGCCGTTACAGCCAAGTACTTTCAGCTTTCTTTGAACAACTTTCTTAATAGCGTCACGTGCTGGCCCCAAGTATTTACGTGGATCAAATTCAGATGGGTTTTCAGCAAAACACTTTCTAATTGTTCCGGTCATAGCAAGACGCAAATCGGTGTCAATGTTTACCTTGCAGACACCCATCTTTGCTGCTTTAGAGATCATATCTTCAGGAACGCCTTGAGCACCAGGAATTTCTCCGCCATATTTGTTACATGCCGCGACAAGGTCTTGCGGGACGCTTGATGCACCGTGAAGAACAATAGGGTATCCAGGGAGTTTGTCTTGTATCTTCTGTAATCTTTCGAAATCAAGCTGTGCGGCGCCTTTAAACTTATATGCACCATGGCTTGTTCCAATAGCGATTGCCAGTGAGTCACAGCCAGATTTTTCAACAAACTCTTGTGCCTGATCAGGATCCGTGAAGATAGCATCTTTTTCTGATACAGATATATCGTCTTCTACACCAGCGAGTTTTCCGAGCTCTGCTTCAACAACAACGCCTTTATCGTGTGCATATTCAACGACTTTTTTGGTAAGAGCGATATTTTCTTCAAATGAATGTTTTGACCCGTCAATCATAACAGAGGAGAATCCTCCATCTACACATGATTTGCAGATTTCATAGTCTTCACCGTGATCAAGGTGGAGAACAAGGTCAATACCGCTAGATTCTATAGCTGCTTGTACAAGGTGAATAAGGTATTCATGCCGTGCATATTTGCGTGCACCCGCTGATACCTGTAAGATAAGCGGTGCTTTTTCCTCTGCGGCGGCTTCGACAATACCCTGAACGATTTCCATATTATTGACATTGAATGCGCCAACAGCGTATCCGCCATCATACGCTTTTTTGAAAATATCTTGTGTGGATATAAGCGCCATAAAAAAACTCCTTTTATTAAAAAATGTTAGAAATTAATAAAACAATGTACCAAAGAAAAATGACTATAAATAAATCATAGTAAAAATGCAATATAAAAATTAAAAATGATATTATTACCACGCAAAAACGACTGTAAAGCATTTTAAGACTGACTTTTACAGATATTTACGTATATTTTATGTGAAGCATTGAGGTAAGAATGAAATTTAAAACCCTGATAGTTTTTATACTCCTGTGGTGTACACTTGTGTACGACCCAATATGCCACTGGGTATGGGGTATTGGCGGCTGGATGGGGAAACTCGGTGTGCTCGATTTTGCCGGCGGTACCGTTGTTCATATCAGCTCTGGTATGGCAGCACTGGCGGCAGCAATAGTAGTTGGAAAACGAAGAGGTTGGGGAAAAGTTCCGATGCCGCCGCATAATATGACTCTTACCGTTATTATCCTTTAAGTACTTGATAAAATAATGGGTCTACGGGTAACTGAAGAGGAGGAAGAAGAAGGTTTGGATATATCACAACATGGTGAAGAAGGCTATTTATTTGACTAATTAAAATAGGTGCATCAAAAAGTAAAGGCGGTTCGCTGTAAAAACGAGTCGCCTTTTTCTTTATGTAATGTATTTACGGTAGCTCGTTTACATATTATGACATAATAGAGTTCGAATTTTGTTGAGATATTAGCAAAAATCGATTATCTTTATAGAAAAAAGAAGCAAATTTTTCCCATAAAGTGGAAAGAATATTTCACACAAATTGTCGTTCCTAATACCATGATGTTGTGTGTGTACGTGTAGCTAGTTTTAATACAATAATGGAGAACAGCAATGGATCTTATTCAAAAAATTAAGGAAGCCGAAGATCGTTCTGATATAATTATCCAGGAAGCCCATGATAATGCGAGAGATTGTTCTCAGCGCGCTAACTCGGAGGCAAAAAAGAGCATTCAATCCGCACGTAAAGTTGCTCAAGGTGATGCTGAGAAGATGGTAGCGGATACTGACCGCGAGATAACCCAAAACCGAAAAGAAATGGAAGAAGAAATAGCGAAAAAGAAGAACGAGATCAGAGAGAATTCTCTCGAGGGGATGGAAAAAGCCGCACGCTACGTAGCTAAGTCTATTGAGGAAAAATGGCAATAACGAAAATAAAGAAAATATCAATTTTTTCGCATAATGTGATACGAGATGCATTGCTAGAGATGGTTCAGCATCTTGGGACCATTGATATTATAGATATTCGTGACGTTGCATCAAAAATTGATCGTACAGATTATCTTAAGCGAAAAGAAGCGGTTAGTTTAAAGCTATCGAAAATAGATGAGGTTATAAAAATTCTCCACACATATGAACCTGATAAGGGAATACTTGAAAGTCTGGTGAGCGACAAGGTTGAATTAAGCGGTGAAGAATTTATGTCTATAGATGAAAAAGTTGATTTTGATACGATATATGAAAAATTTCTTCGACTGAAAAATCTTCTTAAAGACATTGAATTAGGAAAAGAGAAAATAGCGGATATCCGCATTAGATTTGCTCCCTGGAAAACACTTTCTTTTATTCCCTCTGCCAAAAAAGATTTAAAGTACACCCATATTAATTATGGAATGATCCATGAGAATGATTATCCTCGTCTTTCCCAAGAGCTTACTGCAAGTAATTATTGTACGTGTGTTGAAGAAGTTTCGAGAGATAAAGAGATGCATTATCTCATTGTTTCATTTCTGAAGAATGATAAAAAAACACTTAATGAAATACTTAATAAATGTAATTTCAATGAAGTGCAGCTTGAAACAAAGATGACGATTAAAGATGATCTTTTGGAACAGCAAGCGCAGTATCTGAACATCATAGCAGAGGAAGCAACGGTGCTCGCTGATATGGGAGATCTTCTGGTGTATAAGTCTCGACTTATGTGTTTGCATGATCATTATTTGAACATTAAGAACAGACTTGAATCGGAGGAAAACTTTGTTAATACCAAGAAAACATGTATGATTGAAGGGTGGATACGGCAAAGAGACATTGCGGTAACAAAAAAAAATCTTTCAACAACATTTAGTCAATGTGAAATGATTGTGCGCGATCCCGATCCAAAAGAGAAAATCCCTGTTGATTTAGAAAATAATCGAATCTTAAAACCGTTTGAATTTGTAACGGGTACCTATGGAGTTCCGAAATACGGAGAGGTTGATCCGACACCATTTCTTGCTCCTTTCTTTTTTGTTTTTTTTGGTTTTTGTATCACTGATATGGCATACGGTATTATTCTTACCCTCGTATGTTGGTGGGGATGGTCGAAAGTCCGTAAAAAGGGTATTCTGAAAAAATTTTTAATGCTGCTTGTGTTTTGTGGTATATCAACAACCGTGATAGGCTTTCTTGCCGGTGGATTTTTCGGGAATCTTATTGTGATTTTAGCCGAAAACTATCCGGCGCTGTTTGATCCCCTTGTAAAAGTGCAAAAACATTTTACTCTTCTTGATTTAAATGAGGATCCTATGACTCTTTTAGTAATTGCACTTTGTCTTGGAATGATACAGCTCGTTGTTGGCCACTTAATTGCTTTTTTTAATAATGTCAGAAAAAGAAAAATGCTTGATGGTATTATGGACCAACTATCAATACTGATTTTTATGGCAGGGTTTACAGGATGCATATTAATAGTGTTAGAAATACTGAATAAGAAACATTATTCTCTTTTCTCAACTATGCTTATAATTGGATGCCTATCGATAGTATTTACAGCAGGAAGATCTTTTTCTGGTATCGGTGCGAAATTATTTAATGGTTTCTTTATTCTTTACCAGATTGTATCGGGATTTATCAGTGATGTTTTGAGTTATTCCCGTTTATGGGCTCTTGGCATGGTAACCGGTGTTATGGCTATGACCTGTAACGTTATTGCATTTATGTTCGGATCAATGATTCCTTTAGTAGGATTTGTTTTTACCATCATTATTTTATTGGGGGGGCATGTTTTTACGCTTGCGATTAATGTGTTGAGTGCTTTGATTCATTCTGGAAGGTTGCAATATGTAGAATTCTTTCCGAAATTTTTTATTGGTGGAGGAAAACAGTTTAAGCCGTTTCAAGTTCAGAACAGGTACACGTTTATTACAAATAATAGCAAAAAATAGCGAGGGGGTAAAAAGATGGAATTTGGTCTTGTATTTGCGTTGGCTGGATCAGCATTAGTTATTGTGCTTGGTGGTATTGGCTCAAGTATTGGCGTGGGACTTGCCGGACAAGCAGCAGGAGGGGTTATTACTGAGGATCCGGATAAGTTCGGCAGCATGATTCCGCTTGTCGGGTTGCCCGGAACACAGGGTTTTTACGGTTTGTTGATAGGTTTTATGGTGATTATCAAATTAAAACTCTTAACAGACGCGATTATTATTCCTGATTTGTCTACAGGTCTCCAGATATTTGTTATCTGTGTTTCTGTTGGATTTGTAGAAATGATTTCATCGATACATCAGGGAAAAGTTGCTGTTGCATCCGTTGGATTAGTGGCAAAACGTCCTGAAGAGTTGGGAAAAGGACTGATCCTTCCAGCGTTTGTAGAGATATATGCAGTGCTTGGTCTTGTTGCAGCGTTTTTATTATTACTACAAGTGGTAAAGGTATAATTATGGCGTTAACAGATATCACTGAAAAGATCATCTCTGATGCGAATATAAAAGCACAAGAGATAACAAAAAATGCAGAAGCAGATGTAGCGAAGATTCAAGCAGATGCGCGTGGAGAATCCAGTGCCATACGTGATGAGATCTTGCAGAAAGCCGAACGTGAAATCCTAAAACATAAGAAAAGCGCGCGCATATCAAGCGATATTACTATGAGGAACGAGATTTTGAAGGAAAAACAGGCTGTTATTCAAGATGTGTTTGTTATGGCAAAAAAACTGCTCGTTGAACTTCCAAAAGATACATATTGCCAATTTATGAAAAATGTTCTTACTAAAGCGATCGTGACAGGAGATGAAGAAGTGCTTGTATCCTCTCATGAAAAGAAACGGCTCGATGGAGCATTTATTGCTTCACTCAATGATGCATTGTTTCCATCAGGTAAAAAAGGGGATTTAACAATAGGTGTTGATGAATCAATAGATTACGGGTGTATTTTAAGAGGTAAAGGTATACGAATAGATTGCACACTCGAAACACTCCTCATATTGATACGGACAGAGGCGCAAGAAAAACTTGTCGCCATTTTGTTTGGGGGTGAGAAATAATAATGAAAAAGCGTAATGGATTGAGAGAAAATCGCTATGTATAATACACTTGTTCTTGTCAAAAGTTCTTCCGGGAAAGATCCTCAGTATACAAGTGCTGTTGCACGGATACGTATATTTGAGACGCGCCTGGTTTCGCGTGCATCATATGAAAGAATGATAGAAGCGGATACATTTAACCAAGCGCTGAAGATCCTTTCAGAAAATTATGATTATCGCCATGATATTGAAAAGTGTCGTGAAGGCATGTGTTGTTCCCCAATCTTTACTCAACAGTTACGCCGTATGTATGAGCTTCTTTCTGTTTTGGTTCCAAATTCACTGATACCAAAAGCATTTATGCTCCGTTACGATATTATCAACATTAAAATATTACAAAATATGGCGCAAAAAACAAGTGTGCGAGATCCTGAATATGTTGAGCTCGGTTTTTACGGACTGCCGCTTTTGAAAGAATGCACACAAGAGGGTAATTATGACAAGTTGGATAAAAAAATGTCCGTATTTGCCCAGTCACTAGAAAAAATGAAAGGCGTAAGAGGAAAAGAAATCCAATGTGACACCTTTTTCTTTAGTTTGCTCGAGGAAGCATTTAAAAGCGAGAAGAGTCCGTTTCTTAATTTTATTTTTAGCACTATGATAGACACCTATAACATTAAGTCTCTCTTTCGTATCAATAATAAGTTTATTAGGGACGAATATCAATTTGAAGGCATATTCTTAAATGGCGGTATGTATGATAGAGATTATTATGTGCAGTTAATCGGTGAGAATGAAACTGAGGTTATTAAACGTTTTGCAAATACTGATTATGATGAGCTTGTTCAAAATTTGTTTGATCTCGAAAAAAAGGGAATCTTTTCGGGAAGTATAGACATGCTGTTTGATAATTTTCTCATGAATCTGTATAAGGAAGCAAAAACGTTTCACTTTGGCGTTGAACCGATTGTCGGTTATATTTTTGCCAAGGAAAATGAAGTAAAACACTTGAGAAGAATATTTACCGGAAAACAATTTAATTTAAAAAAGAATTTAAATATTATTGAACGTTCACTGGAGTCGGTATATGCCTAAGGTTGCGCTTATAGGAAATGATACGTTAGTGCCGGTATTTGGTTTATTTGGGATAGATACGTTTGGTGTTTCGCACACTGCTGATGCGAAAACCATTCTTCAGTCGGTAAAAAAAAATAAAGACTATACGCTTATTATGATTACGGAAACATATGCCTGTGATATCTATACCTATATTATGGAATGTAATCTATCAAGTGATACCTATGTTATGGTAATCCCTGATCATACGGGACACAATGCTGTTAGTAAAATGATTTTGAAAAATGCTGCTGAAAAAGCATTAGGTGCAGATTTGCTTTTTAAAGAATAGGGTTTCAAGTAAAGGAGAATATATGAAGGCAGGGAGAGTTATCAAGGTTTCCGGGCCACTCGTTCTCGCTGATCAAATGCAGGATGCGAGAATGTATGATGTTGTAAGAGTGAGTGATGAGAGGCTCATTGGAGAAATTATTGAACTTAAGGGTGATGTCGCATCGATACAGGTATACGAAGAAACAGGCGGACTCGGACCAGGAGAGCCTGTGTACCTCATCGGAGAGCCATTAAGCGTGGAGTTGGGGCCGGGACTTATAGAATCCATTTACGACGGTATTCAGCGACCACTTGACATTATAAAAGAAAAATCAGGTGATAGGATCATGCGTGGGGTTGATGTTCCTTCTCTTGACCGATCTCGAAAATGGCATTTTGAACCGTCGGTAAAAAAAGGTGATCGCATCATACCAGGCGATATAATCGGTATTGTAAAAGAGACGACAGTCGTAGATCATAAGATATTAGCTCCTCTTGACGCGGAGGGGACTGTTGAGGTAATTGCTGAAGGTGACTATACCGTTGACCAGATTGTGTGTACGGTAAAAACTGATACCGGAAATACCGAGATCAATATGATACAGCGCTGGCCGGTACGAAATCAAAGACCATATGCCCAAAAGCTAATGCCAACAGAACCGCTTCTTACCGGACAACGTGTTATTGATACATTTTTTCCGGTTGCTAAAGGTGGGACTGCATGTATTCCCGGTCCGTTTGGAGCAGGAAAAACTGTGGTACAGCACCAGATTGCAAAATGGGCCAATGCCGACGTTATAGTGTACATTGGGTGCGGTGAACGCGGAAATGAGATGACCGATGTACTGATGGAATTTCCGGAGATCAAGGACCCGAAAAGTGGTGAGCCACTGGTGAAGAGGACCGTATTAATAGCTAATACATCTGACATGCCTGTAGCGGCACGTGAAGCAAGTATATATACCGGTATTACTATTGCGGAATATTTTCGTGATATGGGTTACAGCGTTGCGGTCATGGCTGATTCAACATCACGATGGGCTGAAGCTTTGCGTGAAATTTCCGGACGATTAGAAGAAATGCCTGGTGAAGAAGGGTATCCTGCATATCTTGGTTTTCGCATCGCGGAATTTTATGAACGGGCGGGGAAAGTTGTATGCAGTGGAAAAGATGAACGTGTGGGGACATTAAGTGTGATTGGTGCAGTATCACCACCAGGAGGAGATTTATCTGATCCTGTTGTTCAGGCAACATTGCGTGTAGTTAAAGTATTCTGGGGGTTGGAAGATAAGCTTGCTTACAAACGGCATTTTCCAGCGATTAACTGGCTCATGAGCTATTCGCTCTATAATGATTATCTTGAAGACTATGTACGGAAAAATATTGCTGAAGACTTTGTTGATCTGAGAAAACAAGCTATGAGACTCTTGCAGGAAGAATCAGAATTAGAGGAGATTGCAAAACTTGTCGGTGTTGAATCGCTTTCATTTCAGGATAGATTGCTCTTGGAAGCGACACGATCAATACGTGAAGATTTTCTGCACCAGCATGCGTTCCATGAAATTGATACTCATAGCTCGATACAGAAACAATATAAAATCCTCCATTTAATATTGGCGTATTATACGCTCGCAAAAGCAGCGCTTGAAAAAGGATTGAGTTTTGCCGAAGTATCGCAGTTAAAAGTGAGAGAAGATATTGCTCGTGCAAAATATATTCCAGAAGCGGATATAAATAGAATTGATAATATATCGGTCGATTTAGAGCGAGAGATAGAATCGAAATTGGGAGGCGTTAATGCTTAAAGAATATTTAACAATATCAAGCATAGTTGGACCACTGGTATTTGTAAAAGATATTGAAGGCGTAAAATACGGTGAAATTGCTCAGATTGAAACACAAGACGGTAAGATCCGTATGGGAAAAGTTCTTGAGGTATCTACGGATATTGCGCTTGTACAGGTTTTTGAGGGAACCAGAGGGATAGATGTTTTTAATAGTAAGGTGCGCTTTCTTGGAAGGGGGATAGAACTTGATGTTTCCATGGATATGGTAGGGCGAGTTTTTGATGGTTTTGGACGGCCAAAGGACAATGGGCCGAACATCCTCCCGGAAAAGAGTCTTGATATCAATGGAAACCCGATCAATCCCTGTTCGCGAAATTATCCATCAGAATTTATTCAAACAGGACTATCTGCAATTGATGGATTAAATACTTTGGTAAGAGGACAGAAGTTGCCGATATTCTCCGGGACTGGTCTTCCGCACTCAAAGATTGCCGCGCAAATTGCCCGGCAGGCAAAGGTATTGGGTAAAGATGAAAATTTTGCAGTTGTTTTTGGCGCAATGGGTATAACATTTGAAGAGGCAGAATTCTTTATTGATGATTTTAAAGATACGGGGGCGATAGAAAGAGCAGTCCTTTTTATGAATCTTGCTAATGAGCCTGCAATTGAAAGAATTGCGACACCGCGCATGGCGCTTACCTGTGCGGAATATCTCGCATTTGAAAAAGGTATGCACGTATTAGTTATATTAACTGATATGACTATGTATTGTGAGGCGTTACGTGAAGTATCGGCTGCGCGAAAAGAGATACCGGGAAGACGCGGATATCCGGGGTATTTATACACAGATTTAGCCACTATATATGAACGTGCAGGAAGAATTAAGGATAATGCGGGTTCAATTACATTGATCCCTGTTTTAACCATGCCGGAAGATGATAAAACGCATCCTATTCCCGATTTAACCGGATATATTACTGAAGGACAGATAATCATTTCTCGGCAACTGCACAGGAAAGGAATTTATCCGCCGATAGATGTTTTACCCTCATTATCGCGATTAAAAGATAAAGGTATCGGGCAGGGAAAAACCCGTGAAGATCACTCAGATGTGTTGAACCAATTATTTGCCTGTTATGCACGGGGAGTTGAAGCAAAAGAGCTTGCGGTTATTTTGGGTGAGGCTGCATTAAGTGATATAGATAAGTTGTATTCGGCTTTTGCGACTAAGTTTGAAAACGAATTTGTTAAACAAAGTGAATATAACGACAGGAGCATTGAAGATACGCTTAATATTGGGTGGACATTATTGAGTATGATGCCTCAACAGGAATTAAAGAGAATTCGTCCTGAGTATATTGCCAAATATTATAAAAAGGGTTAAGTGAGGTAGAGGTAACATGAGATTAGCTGTTAATCCAACTCGTATGGAGCTTATGAAGCTGAAAAAGCGGCATGTCCTTGCCCTGAGAGGCCATAAGCTTTTAAGGGATAAACAAGAAGAGCTTATGAGAAGGTTTATGCTGCTTGTGAATAATCTCGAAGAATCTCGTAAAGAAGTCGAAAAAGAACTTGTCAAATCATTTCAGCTTGCGGCGCAAATCGGGATGTCTTTGCCTGAGAGTACCTATAAAAATTTTGATTATTTCCAAAACAAACGATTAGAACTTACCAATACAAAAAAAAGAATTATGAATCTTACTCCGCCGCATTATGAGATCACAACGTTACCTGACCCCTACATCTATAGTTTGGTAAACACGTCTTTTGAGGTGGGGAATTTTGCGCGTGTGTTTAAGAATGTTTTGCCAAAATTAATTGCACTTGCAGAGCTTGAAGCTTCCTTTGTCATTATTTCAGATGAACTTGAGAAGACACGCCGGCGGGTTAATGCGCTTGAATATGTGCTCATACCGAGTATCGAAGAAACAATAAAATATATTGAAATGAAATTATCTGAACTTGAACGATCAACATTAGTGCGACTAATGAGAGTAAAAGAGCTTCTACAACAACAGTGATGCTTAAGTAAATAAAGTATGAAGGAGTAGATTATGTCTGACAAAGTTTTTTTGTTCCCTGGGCAGGGATCACAATCAGTGGGTATGGGGCGTGATCTGTATGATGCATTCGGATCAGTAAAAAAGGTGTTTGATGATGCCCAAAACATACTCGGTTTTGATATAAAGAAATATTGTTTTGAAGGGCCGCTCGAAGATCTCACAAAAACAGATATTGTTCAACCCGCAATTACGCTATTAAATATCGCGCTTTTCACGCTCCTTAAGGAGCATGGTGTTTCACCCAGTGTTGTGTGCGGGCACAGCCTAGGAGAATATTCTGCAGTTTTTGCAGCCGGGGTGCTTGATCTTAGCACTGTTCTTAAACTTGTACAAAAGCGCGGGAAGTATATGCAGAAAGCCGCAGATAAGAATCCTGGAAGTATGATAGCGGTTGTTGGGTTGCCGCGCGAGAAAGTTGAAGAACTTGTGGCAGACGGCCTAAGCAGCGGCGCGGTAGGAATCGCTAATTTTAATACACAGGAACAACTCATTGTATCCGGTGTATCTGAAGCAGTCAGTTACGTGTCAGAGCAGGTCGAGAAGCTCGAGGGTGTCCGTGTCATCCCTCTTAATGTCAGCGGTCCTTGGCATAGTTCTCTTATGCAGGAAGCCCGACAGAGGATGGTAGAAGAGCTGGATCTCTGCGAGTTTTCCAATCCAACCGTGCCGATTATCTGCAATGTTACCGCTGAGTATGCAACGGATGGGGAGATGGTAAAAAGAAACCTTATCGAACAAATCACGGGCTCTGTCAGATGGTATGAGACCGTAAAACGGCTTGAAAAAGATTATCAAGGCGCGCAGTATCTTGAAGTTGGTCCGGGAAGAGTACTCAAAGGATTGGTCAGAAGTATCAATCGTTCTTTGGATGTGACAAATGTGGGAAATGTTATGACATTGAAATCTTTTGAGCACTAAGCTATTGATATAATAAATAGTATTAACATTTTAGATGTTAAGAAATTTTGATTTTATATGGATAAGTTTTCATTACAAAGTAATCGGGTGATTTAAAATAATAAGGACGCATTCCGGCCTGCATTTTTTGGCGATTTGCAGGATCACCTAAAAATGCTTAAATCGGTCAAAATGCTCCGGGTACTGTGTTGTTTGAGGGAAACTTATTTTTTAAATTGAACTTTTAACATCTATAATTCTTATCTGAGGTGCGGGAGAGTGTTTTTTGTTGACAAGTATCTTTTAATGGGTGACATCTTAATATCCTTAGCCAAAAATAGATCCGGGCTTTTTTATAGAGAGAAACATGGACAATAGTATACTATTATTTGTTATACCCTTAGCTTTTATTTGTGAATTTATTGATTCAAGTTTGGGCATGGGATATGGAACAAGTCTTACACCCATTCTCTTGCTCATGGGGTTTGAACCATTGCAGGTTGTTCCTGCAGTACTCTTTTCTGAATTTATCTCAGGTGGTACTGCCGCATTTCTGCATCATAAAGTACAAAATGTGAATTTTCATCCTTCTTCAAAAGATACCCACGTAGCACTGATCCTTTCGATTTTTGCCGTTATAGGCACTGTTATAGCTGTACTCTTAGCCGTAAAACTCCCTGGCCAAATACTCAAGATATTAATCGGCATTATTGTTTTATCTATGGGCATTTTCATATTAGTTACATTCAATCACCCACCACGGTTCACATGGAGAAAAATTACAATAATTGGAACAATTGCCTCTTTTAATAAAGGAATGAGTGGAGGAGGTTATGGCCCGCTGGTTATGGGAGGTCAGATCCTTTCTGGGATCGGAGTAAAAAACGCTATAGGTATTACTTCGCTTTCTGAGAGCGTAACCTGTCTGGTTGGTATTATCCTGTATTTTTTCCTAATACCGTATATAGACTGGACTTTAACACTCTGTCTTACGATAGGATCCATAATTTCTGTTCCACTGGCCGTTCATACCGTAAAAAAACTCACAGAAAGAAAGGTAAAAGTTGCAATAGCAATTGTAATGATTATTCTTGGTTGTCTTACATTAGGTAAGATGCTTATTTCTTTATAATTCACAACTCTCTGATCATAACTTTAGAAAACACGTGAGTTGGGAGATTTTTTTGTCTATATCCCTTTTCTATCCGCCATTTTGGGCAGTCTCACTACCTTGACAAAGCGATTTTTATGGGGTATCCTAAACTTGGTGCTGAACTGTTAATAACGAGCATATTAGGTATGTTTGCGCAGACGTTACCGATTCTGATGGCAGGCACGTTTGGAGGTGTCGGTATTGCGACTATCTATAGGGTGCTCTACCATTTTAATATGGGTGCGCGGAGTGATATATATAATGTCGCTAACGATACGAGAGCGTTTTTTGCACGAAGAAGAAAAGCGATCGGAGAATTTATAAAAAGTATCATTACTGTAAGAGGGAAACCGCTAATGAAGAGCATCGATGATTTTCATGGGAAATCAACGACTATTGCGTATTTTGATAAATCACCGAAGCTTGTCGGAGATCACATGCAAAACGAGCTTATTGGAGTGAATGCGGCTTTTTCAGAAATAAAAGATGATGCCATAAGAAAGATTATTTTGCGCAGCGCTTTAGCGCATGATCTCCTGCACGAAGCGGGAGTCGATGATGAAGAAATATTAACGCAGGGCGATGTTGTCTATACCTTAGCGCTTCTTGAAGAAGAGTCACGAAAGTCTCCGGATATCTACCAGCGGTACATATCCGAACTTTCCCATATTGCAGATATGGGTTCTGCATTTCCACGTGCGTTTATGAAGGCTTTAACCGATAGTGTCTTTGCTGATAAAGCGACCAAGCCGGAGCTTGGAAATATTGAGGCAATCGTGCAGCAGGAAAGTATTTTCAATGCGTCACAGTAGAGTTGAGGTTGTATATGCTAAAGAAAACACGATTTATAAGTAGTGCGTTCCTCACTACAGCAATTCTCGTAGCCCTTTGTTCGTTTTCTTTTAGCGCTCAAACGGATGTATTGGCTCCTCAGACGGTCTTTAAACAAGAAGAGACAAGACCACTACTCGTTATTGCTCACGACGAAGACGATCTTGCCGCACGTACCGCACGCATCATAGCCGATAATATAAAAGAGAAACCAAACACTGTTTTAGGTCTTGCGACCGGAAGCACCCCCATTAAAACCTACAAGGAACTCATAAAGATAATTAAAGCCGAAGACATTGACCTTTCAAAAGTGGTGACGTTTAACCTTGATGAATACTGCGGGCTTGCAAAAGAACACGATCAAAGTTATCACTATTTTATGTATGACAATTTATTTAATGACCTGTTATATAACCGAAAAACAAACAGAAAAGGTATCAGAAAAAAGAATATCCATATTTTAAACGGTATGGCGCGTAACAAGAAAAAAGAATGTCGCATGTACGAACAGATGATACATGATGCGGGAGGAATAGATATACAGATTTTGGGTATTGGCGGGAACGGCCATATTGGTTTTAATGAACCGCCCTCGCGTATTGATTCTCGAACGCGTGAAGTGTCTCTTGACGAGAGTACCATTAAAGCAAATGCACGATTCTTTGATAATGATATGACCAAAGTCCCAAAAACAGCGCTTTCAACGGGTATTGGGACAATTCTTGACGCAAAGAAAATAATTCTTCTTGCAACAACTGAGAGTAAAAGCAATGCCATAAGAGATTCATTTGAAAAACTTCCTAATGAAAATGTTCCCGCGTCATTTTTGCAAAAACATCCTGACGTTATTTTTATGATTACTCCTGAAGCGGGGAGAAAGCTTACAGGGTATTATGTTAAAGAAAGTGGCTTGCCTCATGATTCTTTTGTTGGGCTCAATATTAATGCAGGTGATTTCGCTGCCAATAACCGCCACATTGTCCGGTTCTTTAACGATGTGTTGGGCGTGCAGATCAGTTCATGGGTGGAGATCTTAGATCTTTCTGAAAAACATCCCGAGTATATTGGGCATATAGCAATGCTTATTGCGCGCAATAAATACAAGGATGTGTTCCATAACTTCTCAGTAGCTGAATATGATACATATATCGCAATGGATGACGAAGTAGATAAGGGTATGCAATCACCTGAGACGATATATGAGGAGAAACCGCGTGAGTTGACGTATAGCGATTTCAAAGAATATGTGACCGGTAAAAAATTCTCTGAAAGTGATTTTATATCGTTAGGAAAAACATATGAGTTTGACGTGCTTAGCCGAGAAGAAATAGACTATGTTATTAAGATTCCACGGGGTATAGTTTCTGAATATAACTTTGGTAAACAGAAAATGGCCCCGTATGAAGGGATCAATCCTGGTTATCTGTTGGCAAAGGAACGGTTAGGTGATCTTGTTGCTGACTTTTCTATTGTTGAAGAAGAATTGCCCATTACTATTGATTTTAGGGTATACAGGGCGAAGAACACTATCATACAGCGGCGTATGCCATCACTGGAGAAAAAGGTGCGAGAATTGTTTGAAAACGGTGACAAAAAAGAAATTATTGAATTACTCCGTCAGAAGATACATGTTGATAATGAGATATTGAAACGCGGTTTGTATCTGCATGATAATTACTTAAAACAGTATGGCGTGACACTGGAAGGGAAAGTCGTGCTTCTTGATGCCGGGCAACTCATTGAAGACCCGGCACAAAAGCTTAATCTGAGAGCGTTTAATTTTGGTGAAGGGGCGTTTAACCCGCTCAAACAGCGATTCAATAGAAGAGGACACGCGCATTATTTTTTGCTGTATTGGATAAAGGATCTCGCGTACGAATTTGACAAAGGCCAAATGGGTGATGACATAACTCAATTTTATATGAAGGAGAGTGGGCTTCCCTTTAAACATGTGATAGATTTTGATATTAGTTTTTGGTCATTTCTTGAAGATTATGAGGATAGGATAGCGGCGTTCTTTAATAAATACATTTTTGAACCGCAGGATGCTATATCGAGCGCAAAAGAGATATATACTCGTTACCGCCAAACACATCCGCAATATTTTAATTATATGGTTAATTTTGTCATATCAAACAAGTACAAGGAAGAATTTTTTGATATTGCGCAAGCTGAATATCAACTACATCATCCTAAAGATATTGCTGATGTTGCAGCTCCTGTGAAAGTAAAAGACATATTTTCCGGTGTGCCGTCTGTATTTCTTCCTGCTACATTTGTCTTTGATCTTGTTAATGAACTGATCTCTGGCAGAAGTACGTATGACCGCGATTTGAGAGAAGATCCCTATCAGGTGAGACAACGCCAAGAACCAGGAACCTACCAATAAATCGGGACACTCCTTTTAAGCTACTAGGTTGCAGCTAGTTATAGCGTAATTACCCCTATCTTGCACTGCGAAAGAATCCTTTTTGGTCATCAGAGCGGTGTAATATTGCGCAAACCGAAAAACGTGTCTCGAAGACCGCATAATTATTATTGACACGCCCCACATCATGTCTTAGTATGTGTCACTCGTTCTTTAAAATTGTGAATGTGAATAAAAAGTAGAACCTTATTGTTTAGGGAATCCGGTGAGAGTCCGGAGCAGTGCCGCTGCTGTAAGCGGGGTAGAAAGGATCAATGATCCGCCACTTTTCGTGTTATGCGAAGGGGAAGGTAGAAAGTTTTACCCGCGAGCCAGAAGACCTGTCAATAAGGGTGTGCGTAACTCTTCGTGCAGCAAAGAGTGATACGCGGGTACAATGTTATCAAGCCCGGTTTCTCTTAAAGAGGAGCCGGGTTTTTTTTGGTTATTGCCATCGCTGCAGTAAGGACCAAAAGAAGGAGAATGGAGTAATGGAGAAGTGTTGGTTTAGAATCAGGATGTTATGTATTAGCCTTGTTGTAATATTTTGTGTTTGTTTTTCAGTGTATGCTGAGGAAGTATATCTTGAAGAAGTAGTAGATAGTAAAATAATTGATAGTGTGTCTGAAAAAGATACAACTATTGATAATAATAATGCTGAATCAGAAAAAAATAAAGAGACCGTAACGGTCCTTTCACCGGTTATTGTTACCGCGACGCGTGTTGAGCAATCGCTTGCCGATGTTCCACAACGCAGTACGGTTATTTCGACCAAGGACTGTGAAACACCACTGGTAAAAAGTGTCGAAGATGTCCTGAGACAATCATCCGATGTGCGTGTTAGCAACTTTGGAGGTGTGGGGTCACCCACGTCAATATCAATACGCGGCACGAATTCTAACCAATCTCTCTACATGATTGACGGCCGACCCATTAACAGTGTTAATAATGGCGGTTTTGATTTTTCCAAATTACCGGTTGAAAGTGTTGATCAGATAGAAATTATTCGTGGACCCGGCAGTTCTCTGTACGGATCAAATGCGTTAGGCGGTGTTATTAACATCATTTCAAAAAAGCCGATTTCAGATAAACCGACGGTACGTACAAAGACAAGTTATGGCGGATACAATACCGTTTATCAAAGCGGTGAACACGGTTGGAATTTAGGCAAGTACGGGTATTATGTTTCCGGTAACTATATCGCTACAGACGGATATCGTACAAACGGTGATTACCGCGGATATAATGTTTCAGCGAGCGCTTTTTTTGAACCGTTTGACACCTTTAAAATGGATTACTCGTTTATTTATCATCAGGACAATATTGGTGTGCCGGGACCTCGCCCACAAGAAGGTGTTCCTGCACAGTACGGGACAAGCGAGATAACATCTTATGTTGATCGGAATAAAAGCAGGGACTTTTTTAGTGCGCTTAAAGTAACCGCTGATCCACACGAGAAGGTACGTGTCACAAGTAGGTTTTATTATGATTTTTCAAAGTTGCGGTCAAATCAGCGTTTTGCCGGTCTTGATCCTACTACATTTGTTGGAATAACAGTAGATAATGACAATACCTTTGACACCTACGCTATTGGCACTGACTTTCAGGTAGATTTGGAACTGTTTGAGGGGAACACCTTTTCAACAGGAGTAGATATCAGGCGTGAATCATTGCGTGCATGGACAAAACAATATAATCTCGGAACAGGAGATATTCTGACTGAGAGTTATTGGAAACCACATGTCTTAAAACGCGGTGTGTGGCTGCAAGATCAATGGCAGATCGGAGAAAAACTCTGGGTGCAGGCTGCTATTCGTTATGATTGGCATACCTATTTTCACAGTAAATGGAATCCGTCTGCGGGACTGGTCTATCACATAACACCTACCACCCAATTTAAGTTTAGCGGTGGGCAATCATTCCGTGCTCCGACATTCAATGATTTGTTTTGGCCTGTTGGCGGTAATCGGGACTTACAGCCGGAAAAGGGCTATAGCGGTGAGTGGGGAATTGATCAGCAGTTATGCGACAAAAAAGTAAATGTGCATGCAGGTATTGTTGCATGGTATATACGGGACAAGATACAGTGGTTTCCTGATACAAGAACAGGTAACTGGACACCGCAGAATATGAATGGCCAGCGTCTTGTAGGGTTAGAGTTAGCAATGACGTGGAAACCAATTGAAAAATTAAAACTGTACTGTGGGTATAACTGGTATCGGTCACGACAGGTCAATTCTGAAATCACGTTCAGTAACGGTCTTATTACCCGTACAGAAAATGTGTGGAGAAGAGCAGCGTTTATTCCCAAGCATCAGATACATTTTGGTGCGAGTTACGTATTTCCCTGGAAAATGAAGGTTGATTGTGTGGGTAATTTTAGAGGTGACAGGGTAAATTATTATTCTGATTGGAGTAATTGGCCGAATGTCGGAATGCTCACAAAAAAGTTAGGAAAGATCTTTACCGTAGATCTGACAGTAAGTCAGGAACTGCTTGAGCATGCAGATGTATATTTCTTGATGAAAAACCTCTTCAACGATGAGGGGAGCGAATCGTTTGGTACCGCGTTTCTAGACAGAAACTATCCTATCATGCCGTTTTATGTTGAGGCTGGTGTTAAGGTGGAGTTTTAGTGAGGCTGTAAAAGTCACCTGCTAAAAGACAGGTGAATTTTACATAGCCGAACTATCCCCCCTGTATTATGATTTCTCTGGGTGAAACCAGAGAAAATCTAGGGGGGATGAGCGTAATTAATGAGAGCAAAGAAATCTCTAAGAGATTTCTAGGTTGAAAACAAGAGCCGTGAACCCCTGTATTA
>JAVCCP010000081.1 GCA_030765405.1 Candidatus Ancaeobacter aquaticus
ATAATTCGTTGCCTTACTATGCGCTGAGTTCTGTACCGACCTGCTGGTTAGGCTTTAGTCGGGCTGGTTTTCCAGCTTGCTTACATTAGCTTTCTTGGCGCACGGGACACCATACTAAATTATTTGAGGACCTAAGATTAAAAATAATAGATAATTTAGTATGGTGTCCCTGAATTACGTTCGAAATCTTCCTGTAAGGTCTTGACAATAGCCGGATTATAGTATATAATACAAAGTATTATGAAATATTGTCTAATACTTCTTGTAAGTGTCCTTGCGTTTACATTAACAGGTGTGTCGTTAAATTCCTTATCACCTAAAAAACCTGTTCCTGTACGACTCCACCCATTCGTGAAAAATGCGTTAAAAACGAAAGGATACCTCGCTAAGGATTCATTTTTTAAAGGGCTGAAGGAGACTATAGAAGATCGTGACAAGATTTCTCTCAGTGATGATGATGTGTTTAATATCATTATGATTATTAAAAAATTAAATAATACTGCAGGTGTCCATAGTTCTCAAATAAAAGATGTTGTTCTTGAACTGAATCAATATCTCGAAAAATTTGATTCGAATAAATCTATGGTAGGTAAGATACAGTTAGAAGAATTATTACTTCCTGTCATAGATGAAGCCGGAAAAAAACACTATGTGCCGATTGTATTTGTTTATTTAGGTAATAAAAGTGCGCTTGTATTTTACTTGATTCCTGATAAAGAAAGTGAAGCATTGGTTGAAACTGGAACAGCCGATATTGATTTAGATCGCGTCATTCCTGTGGATGATTTCGGGGTAAACAATATAAAAGTGGTGTTATTAACATCAAGAGATAGGCTCATTGCACAGGCTCTCAAGGAGGGAATCATTGAGCAAACAGTTAATAACCCTAGCCGAAAGCTCGTCACTTCACAAACTTTACAAAAGGCATATGACGTATTGTCTTCAAAAGAACCGTATTATTGGAAAAAGGAAATATTTAAACTACTCAATTTACCGATACCTAAATACCTTTCAGAAAAAGACGGCTGGAAAACATTCTTACACGATGTGTTAATAAAGAGTAATAGTCTCATTACGAATAAAAAATACACCCAGTTCGGTTTGGATGCAATGAAGATTAAAATATATACGGTTCGTGTTCCGTCTGAGCATGATGGTTTTGTGTATGAGGATGGGGCAACAAGATTAGTTTATCCACATCTGTCCCTGAAGAAAAGCAAACATGGGTATTCTCAAGGTGAGTTGGAATTGTATCTTCCGGAATTTATCGTGGATAAAAAAAAGGATAAGGGAATATTCTATCAATATAATATGGGCAATGTGCCAACCGAGGTATTGTTAGCGCAGATGATTGATAGAGCATTGGCTGTTGAGATATTTGGTCTTCCGGATTATTGGATGGCAGTTGAGACTATTCGCCTTAATTTTAACGACTTTGTTGCAATAAGTGAAGTAATGCTCTACAAAATATGTTGTGCTAAAGAAGTAAACGATAATAAATTTATCAAAAGATTTAATGATGAATATGCATCAGTAAAGACACCAAACGCTCGCATGAAATATATGATTGAACTTATGAACGATGAAGTTAATTTTTTATGGGATAAGAAGCTCATGTTTCCCACTACAAGTGTTTCAAAAAGATCCTGGGATAAAGTGTTGACCAAAAAAGAATGTATAGAGCTTAGCAGTATACCTTTAATGAAAGATATCAAAAAGTTAATGAGTACGCAGAACAAGGATGAAAATCAAATTACTGATACTGCTTCGCAAATTATGCTTGAGATATTCGATAGAATAGAAAATGAATTTATAGATAAAAAACTGTTAAGTGAGATTCGTATGTACGCACGAAAATCGTTTATTGCTGTAAAAAAGAAAAAATACAGTACTGCAGTATATTTCTGGGGTAAATTAAGAAACAGAGAGTCGTGGCTTAAGTCGGGAAATAATATGGAGGTGGAAATAAGAGATAAAGTTCGCAACAGTAAGAATTTCATGCTGTTAGACCTTCTCGGTAATTTTCTTGACTATCATTACGCGCAATACATCGAAATACATGGTGTTGCCTCATTAGAATCTATTGTAGGAAAAAATTACATGGTTGACGGTCAAATACGATTGATACGAAACGATAAAGAATTTAAGAAAGTATATAGTGATTTAAAGCCGTGGGAGATTATAGTGTTGCAATACATACCAGTGCTTTACGAAGAGATAGCGAATGTTGGGGGGATAATAACCGGTAATGTTGGTGCTATACAGTCTCATGAAGCAACGCTTGCACGTGAGATGGGGATTCCTGCCGCATCAATATACCATGCCCCGAAATTATTGGAACGACTAGACCGTAAGTGGGTAACATTTACCGTTTTTGGCGACACTGCTTCCATTGAACCATTTATAGACGAAAGAAGGATTGAAGCGGCGATGAATGTCCCGCCAAGCGATACTGAAAGAAAAATTGAAATACCGTGCGTTTATGTTAGTTCACTCGTTAACTATGTTAATGGCCTTGAGCAAATAGATTCTTTTGAAGAAGTAGGTAATAAGGCGTACAAACTGGCAGTCTTAAAAAGAAAACTGGATCTGCCAAAAGTGAGTGTTCCTGATGCAGATGCTGTCCTATTTTCAGCTTATCACAGATTTCTTAAGGAAAATCCTGAGCTCAAAAAATATATAGAGGATACTGTAGTAGGGATTGAAACAAAAAACGAAGATGAAATGATGCGGAAACTTCAGAAAATACGCCAAAAAATAATAGACACACCTTTGCCGGAGCAATTACGTGAGGAAATAACCAAAGGGTTGAAAGAAGGGGTGTTTAAGGATAAACAACCGGTTGCTGTCCGTTCGTCCACAAATGCTGAGGATTTACCGAATATGAGCGGTGCAGGATTGTATGAATCGTACCTAAATATTAAGACTCTTGACGAAATAATTGTGCATATAAAAAAGGTATGGGCGTCATTATGGAAACGGGAATCGTTTATGTGGAGAAAAGTTTTTGGCATTAATCATTTTGAGGTATATCCTGCTGTAATAATTCAAAAGATGGTTCCTGCGGATTTGTCGTTTGTTATATATACCGCAAATGTGCGGGGGAAAAAAGGGAAAAAGACTAATCAAGTGGTTATTGAGATGGTTGCCGGTATGGGTGAATCACTTGTTGGTGATGGGAGTCAGTACGTTGGGCATCCCGCACAATTCATATATGACAAAAAAAAGGATGCGTGTGTTTCAATAAAGCTTGGGGATCGAACAATAAAAGCGGTACCGGATAAAAAAGGAGGGCTTAAGACTGTTCACGACGATACATTAAATAAAGATCGGTTAGAAAAGCTTGTCGGTTCTTCTCTCAGTGAGTTTGTCAGTAGGATCGGGAGAATAGCTGTTGAAGATGAACTGATATTTGAAAAACCACAGGATATTGAGGCTGTCTATACTAATAAAGATGGTATTGATCAATTTGTCATAGTGCAATCTCGTGATATTGTCGGTTTTGATTATTATCCGGTACGTGACGATATTCTTATTAAAAAATACGGTGAAATGGTGGATAATATAGGGAAAGAAATGTTGCCCTACTTAGATAAAATGCATTCAACGGAAGAGTTTGCTGTGATCGAGGAAGTATTTCGTTATCCATTCCTTACGATGGAGGAAAGTGAATTTCGCTATCGCGTACCAATATTGAAGTATATATTTCGCTATAAAAATATTGGGCCAAAGATCTTATCGCGCTTGTTATGGTATCCCATGGGTGGTCATAAAGATTATTGTGGCTGGCTGAAAGAGTTTTCTCCTCGTATGCTAGCAAAACTATTTACGTTGATGGTTGTTGATCTAAATAACGAAGAAATTAAAAAGATATTTAAGCTTAATGCTTATATGATTACACGATCTATTGCTAATATGGGTGTAGAAAAGAGTAAAAAAATATTAAAGGACATTCGGGCAGAAAAGCTTGCAATGATTGTAAATGAAATAAATCATTACTATGAAAACTTTGATAGAATTGTAATAAAAGAGAACAAGGTACAAGAAGTAGAGATGAGGGACGTTATTATCGCTATGATCAATGTTATGGGACACAATCAAAAGGCGCGGTTTCTGTCGTCATTAGAACCAGGTTCTAAAAACTGGCTTTTTCAGGGAGATGAAAAGATACTGATAGAGGGTAGTTCTATAGAGCATCCTGAGTTATCAATACTGATTTTAAGTGATAACCCAGAAGAGTGCTGGAATATTCTTGATGTTATCGAGGAAAAGAATATACACATGTGTGTGCCCGTTGATAAAAGGATAGAAGAGAATATTAGCAGTACTTCGGTAAAGAGGGCTGTGAAACGCATAGACCCTTTTATTATAGTCCTTGACGTTAGTGGATGGAAAGCTGATGATCCAGGTTCAGGTAAACCGGTAATCGATTTTCTTTATTGGTTAAAGAGAGCTAAATTACGTTCTCAAGTAATTCTTATTGCTCGTAAGGGAATTCAAATACCTTCTTCTTTTTATGATGATTATGGAGTAACAGAAGTTATTGAAAAGGATGACATATTTTTAGAAAAAGTGCCTGCCGCAATTACGAGTATTATTAATGAAATCAAGCAATCGGAATTTTATGCAAAGGTCTATCCCCGTTCGTTGCAATTAGAAATAGATGATCATGATATGCGTAGAGAAAAGTTTGATGATCGATCATGATATTTCGCAAGTTTATTCTCAAAAGGGTAGTTAAAGACACATGAAATATCAACATAGCATATATGTTGCTTGAGCTGTGATGCTGTTTAAAAATGCCAGAGGTCGGAATCGAACCGACACGTCCTTGCGAACGGAGGATTTTGAGTCCTCTGCGTCTACCAATTTCACCACTCTGGCATATATCTACGTAATGAGTATATGAAATTATCAAAATGTATGGTCTATTGCAAGATAATTGTACTCTAATACCTGTGTAATAATAATTAATTATATTTTCTTCTAAAGTTTTTGAGTGATTGAGGAGGGGATAGTATCTGAGACATAATAATGCCTTGGGTAATAGGATCCTCGCCCTTTAGGATAGTGTCAAGAGTAGATTCAGCTTCCGGGGAAATAGAATCTATGTGTGATAGTGCGGGTGTAGGTTTCTCGTGAATATCTTTTTTTTGATATGTTTCGGTAATCTGTGAGGAATCAATCCATTCTGGTTGTGGTCGGGGAGTCGGAAAACCAAATCGTAACTCATTACGTTCTTTTTGAATCCTTTCGGTATTAATATCATCTACTTCAATGGGTTTAGGTGTAGCGGTGGATCGAACGTTAAGTTTACCCTGAGATTTAAGGTTTTTTATTGTTCTTATAATTGAAGTGACAAAGCTAAATATTGCAAATAATATAAATAAATAGATTAGTGGTTCAAAAGACATATATACCTATAAAAAAATAAAGTTATTATCTACGTATTAATTTTGATGAGGTTTGCCCTTATCTTTTTCTTTATCTTTGTTTGCTATTGTTTCTCTCATTGATGTGTCTGCCATAACGTTTTTTAAATTGTAATAGTCCATTATGCCAAGATTCCCTTCATGGAATGCGTGCGCGATTGATTTAGGGATTTCAGCTTCAGCTTCAATAACTTTTGCACGCATCTCCTGAACGCGAGCTTTCATCTCCTGCTCTGTCGCAACTGCCGCAGCTCTACGTGTTTCAGCGATTGCTTGTGCGACACGTTTATCCGCTTCAGCTTGATCTGTTTGTAATTTAGCTCCTATGTTAGCTCCAATATCAACATCAGCAATATCTATTGAAAGGATTTCAAATGCTGTTCCGGAATCGAGTCCTTTTTCAAGCACCATTTTAGAGATTTTATCAGGGTTCTCTAGAACCTCTTTGTGAGTGACTGCAGATCCGATAGTAGTAACGATCCCTTCCCCAACACGGGCAATGATAGTTTCTTCGGTTGCCCCGCCAACAAGCCGGTCAATATTTGTGCGTACTGTTACCCGTGCTTTTGCTCTCACCTGAATACCATTTTTAGCAATGCCGTCTATTGTATCCCTGCCTTTTGTAGGGTCAGGGCAGTCAATTACTTTGGGGTTCACGCTCATATGTACGGCAGACAAAACGTCTCGTCCAGCAAGATCAATTGCCGCTGCTTGTTTAAAAGCAAGTTTAATATTTGCTTTATCGGCTGAAATTAATGCACGTACTACATTTGTAACACTTCCTCCAGCAAGAAAATGTGCTTCAAGATCATTTGTTGTTATCTCTATACCTGCTTTTGTAGCCATGATTGATCCATCAATAATGATAGTAGGGGGTATGTTTCTCAATTTCATTCCGATAAGATTTGGGATGCTTACATGAGCACCGGATGCGAGTGCCCTAATCCAGAGTTTGATAAAATAAAAGAAAACAAATATAAAAATGATTGATACGGCAAGAATAAGTCCCATGAATACTTGCATGTAAAATCCTCCTTGTGTTAGATTTTCTTTACAATAACCTTGTTATTTTTAATCGAAATAACCATGATTTTTGATCCGCGTTCAATATATTCAGCGTCACTTACAACATCAATACGTTCACCTTGAATTTCAGCTATTCCTGATGGCCTTAAAAAACTAATGGCTAATCCCTCTTGATGTAAGAGAGGGGATAAATCTTTTTGTCGCGGGGAATAATTAGATTCTGATGTTTGCAAGGTAAGCGAACGGCCCAGTTTAGTTTTTGGGAACAATTTGCTCGCAATAAATATTGCAAGACTCGTAATAACGATCGTTCCTCCGAGATAATATGTTCCTACTTCTGTTCCAAGTGACATGTAACACATTATGATAGAGACTATTATACATATTGTTCCGATGATTCCACATATCATACCTGGTAAAAAAATCTCAGCGCACAAAAATATCAAACCAACAATTAGTAAAATAAGAATAATATTCATGTGTATAATTATACCTTTTTTACAATTATTTTGTTACCACTTATTTCAATAATCTTTATAGGTGATCCTTTATCGACATGATCGCCGTCAGTTATAACTTCATAGTTCTTATCATTAAATAGACCTTTGCCCGTCGGTCGTAATGTAGTGTGAGCTTTACCGATGTCTCCACAGCTCAGTGGAAGCGGCGGTTCAGACGAACGGTAACCAGAAATAGAATTTTCGCTGTTGGTTAAAATGATTCCATGCCCGAATACTGTTTTGGGTAAAATGTACCTAAAGATAATAATCGAGAGAAATATCCCGAAAAAAAGTGATGACCCGATGATAGTAACTGCCTGCCATATATGATCATGAGGAATAGGTAGATTTGGTATTGGTCGTTTTATCAGTGCGAGAAAAATGCCTGTTATAATGAGAGTGAATCCTCCTATACCAGCAATGCCAAAGCCAGGTATAATGAATATTTCAAGTATGATGAGGGTAAGCCCGATAGCAAACAAAATAATATCGATCCAGTTTGCCATTCCTACAAGGTAGTGCGCAAAAAAGAAACAGAGAATACATGCGATCCCAAAAATCCCAGGAATACCAAAACCAGGGGATTTGATTTCAACAATGATTCCCATTATTCCAAGAGTAAGAAGTATCGAACTCAGAATGGGGTGAGTGAGCATGCGTACAAGATTTTCCGCCCAGTTTGCTTTCATCGTTATGTGTGTATAGTTTTTCATCTCTAAACGTTTAAGAATGTCAGAAACCGAAGAACTTTTAAAACGTGCAAGTTTCCAAGTAACAGATTCGTTGGCAGTAAGCGTTAGTAATTTACCTTTATCTGAAAGACCTTCTATTACAATATCTTGATCAACAAATGCTTCTGCGATACGAGGTGGGTGTCCATTCATTTCCGCGGTTGATTTAAATTCTGTACGTAAAAAAGACACTACTTTTTCATCAACAGTACCTGGAGACTGGCTAAATCCCATCTTAATTGGTTTTGCAGCACCAATAGTTCCACCAGGCGCAATTATTATTGTTTTGGTGGCTAGTGCAATAAGTGCACCGGCAGATATTGCTCTCTTATTGATAAAGGCGATAGTCTTTAACTGCGAATCAATGATTGAATCACGTATTTTAATAGCCGCATCAACCCGACCGCCTAAAGTATCAATTTTTAAGATAATTGTTTCACAGTTGGCTTTTTTTGCTTCATGTATTGATCTATCAACAAAGCCCGCAAGACCGAGATCAATCGTTCCTTTTATTGGAATTTCATAGAGTGTTTTAGTATCGTCAGACTGAGATGTCTGACAAAGAGCTAGAATCATTAAAAAGGATAGTATAAATAAAGAATACTTTTTCATAAGTTTAATCCAGTATATCTTGGTTCTTTAATAAAGTAAATAGTGAGACTCGAAAATTACAAGCTGAAAGATTAGTAAGTTTCGTTAGTACCTTTAGGTTACATCCTTAATATTTAATCTTTTCTACAGGGCCTAATTGTTATAGTATATAAATAGTTTTTAACCATTATGAGGGTTTATTATGCTATCAATAGATGGAATTATTACAAAGCTTAGTCTGAAACCTCACCGTACAGAAGGTGGGTATTTCGCTGAAATATATCGATCAAGTGAATGTATTGGAGAGGGAGATCTGCCCCAGAGATATTCAGGAAAAAGAACATTTTCAACTGCGATATATTATCTCATAACAAAAGAATCATTTTCTAAGATGCATAGATTGCAATCGGATGAAGTCTTTCATTTCTATATGGGTGATCCGGTAGAGATGTTGCAGATAAAACCTGATGGGGTCGGAGAAATTGTGATTATTGGTAAGGACTTAATGAATAATGAAAAACCTCAAGTTGTTGTAGCGCGTAATATGTGGCAAGGTGCACGCCTTTGTGAAGGCGGAAAGTATGCGTTGTTAGGAACAACAGTTGCCCCTAGTTTTGAATTTATTGATTATGAAGATGGTGACAGAGATACTCTCATTAAGCTATGTCCTGCATATGAAGAAAATATTAAACGTCTTACGCCTTAGTACGAATAACGGAGAAATCGAATGGATGTCTATAATATCATAAGTTTTAGCGGGATATTTGTGCTTATTGGTTTCGCATGGCTTTTGTCAGCACACAAAAAAAATATGAATTGGCGTGTTGTATTTTGGGGGATAATTATTCAGCTTTGTTTTGCGGTATTTATCTTTATGGTCCCAGCCGGAACAAAGATGTTTTTCTTTTTAAATGAGATGGTAATAAAATTACTTAATTCCGCTTCGGCTGGTTCACGGTTTCTTTTTGGCCGTTTGGCTTTACCTCCTGGAACAACAGCTGAAACCGGAGAAACATCCCTTGGATTTTTTCTTGCCTTTCAGGCATTCCCAACAATTATCTTTTTTTCAGCGTTGATGTCAATATTGTACTTCTTTAACATTATGCCGCGGATAATAAGAGGTTTCTCATATATTTTTACGAAGCTTATGAAAGTATCAGGTGCTGAGTCGTTATGTGTTGCAAGTAATATTTTTGTTGGTATTGAGTCAGCGCTTACTGTGCGCCCATATCTTAATGAAATGACAAAATCTGAGCTGTGCACATTATTAACTGCAGGAATGACAACGGTTTCATCAAATGTTATGGCAGTGTATGTGTTTAGTTTACATGATTATTTTCCGTCTATTGCGGGACATCTCATATCCGCATCGCTCCTATCTGCTCCTGCAGCACTCATTATGTCTAAGGTTCTATTACCTGAAACGGGCACACCTGTGACTCTTGGTATGACTGTTGCTCCGCATTATGAGAAGGAGAGTAATGTTTTTGAAGCAATTATTAATGGTGCAGGAGCGGGAGTAAAGCTTATCGTTGGTATTGTTGCATTACTTTTAGCTATTTTGGGATTAGTTGCCATGCTTGATTTGATCCTTGGTTTTGTGGGGACACAAGTAAATGCTGTTTTTGGGACAGCAATAAAGTTAAGTTTAAAGAATATATTAGGGATGGTGTTTTATCCTTTTACCATTATATTAGGTGTTCCTGCACATGATGCGGGTATAATATCCAAGATAATCGGAGAGCGATCAATCCTGACAGAAGTTACTGCCTATCAGGATCTGGCCATGGCAATAAAAGGGAACTTATTGCAAAGTCCTCGTTCGGCGGTAATATGCACCTATGCATTGTGCGGTTTTGCGCATGTTGCCTCAATGGCGATATTTATAGGCGGTGTTGCGGCAATCGCTCCCAGTAAAACAAAAGAGTTGTCACAAGTCGGTTTTCGCGCGCTTGTCGCTGCAACCTTGGCATGTCTAATGACCGCATGTATAGCAGGTACATTTTTCACACAGGGGTCAATTCTTTTAGGAAAGTAAAAAAACTGCTATAAGCTGTAAGTTGTAAGCTTTAAGAAACGAGATACGATTCACGAGATACGAAAAAATGGAGGTGAGGGGACTTGAACCCCATCCCCGTCGGCTCGTAATCTCGCCTCTTCAAAGGGGGTTCCACCCCCTATGACGGTCGCTTTGCTCCCTGTTACCCCCTAAAGCATAAGGAGTGCTAACGCCCCCCTTATAATCCCCCCCGGTCAGGGGTATCAGATACATAAAACGTAGAGAGGGCTTGTTTGTTAAGAGGATTTAAGAAAATGGAGGTGAGGGGACTTGAACCCCTGACCCACAGACTGCCAGTCTGTTGCTCTCCCAACTGAGCTACACCCCCAATATCAGCTATAAAGCTGTAAGTTGTAAGCTTTAAGCAAAACAAAAAAAGATACAAACTACAAGTTACGATTTTTGAATAGTGTAAATATAACATATTATGATCGTGCGTCAAAATAAAAAGAATGGCTAAAAAATGATCGGAAATAAATATTGAAATCAAATTATTTGCAGGTATAATAATATTTCCGGTTAATAAATAACAGTGATGTAGATAAAAAGGAGGGGTACATGAGTAAAATGATTGAAGCAACCAATGAAATTTTTGAACAAGAAGTGATGAAAAATGAAGGAGTAGTGTTAGTTGACTTTTCAGCCGAGTGGTGCGGTCCATGTAAAAAACTTTTGCCGACTCTTGAAGAAATCTCAGATGAAATGGCAGACAAAATTAAAGTTGTGCATGTTGATGTTGATAAGTGCAGTGATGTTGCCGGTAAATTTGGCATTCTCAGTGTTCCAACTTTGATTATCTTTAAAAATGGTGAAAGAGTTGATGAAAGCATAGGTCTTGTAGCGAAAGAAAGCCTTATAGAAAAGATTGATGCTCAGCTGTAATAAGTAATAAATTGAAGGAAAATCATGACTACAAGTAATGATAAATATGATGTCGTTATAGTCGGCGGTGGCCCAGGCGGCCTTTCTGCCGGAATATATGGTGCCCGTGGAAGGTATAAAACACTTCTTCTCGAAAAAGATGTTCCGGGAGGGCAGCTTCTGCTTACCAATGAAGTCGAGAATTATCCTGGCTTTGAAGAGATGGTTGCGGGTCCAGACCTGATGAAAGCGATGGAAAATCAGGCAGTGAAACAAGGTCTTGAAATTAGACGTGAAGAAGTGAAAGAAATTGTGTTTAATGAAGGCGCCAACATTATAAAAACAAATAAAGCTGAGTACTGTTCAAAAACCGTTATTGTTGCGACTGGTTCTATTCCTCGTAAACTAGGTGTTCCCGGAGAAGATGCCCTGAGAGGTAAAGGTGTATCGTATTGTGCTACCTGTGACGGTGCTTTCTTTAGAAATAAAGTTCTTGCTGTAGTAGGAGGCGGAGATTCTGCTGTTGAAGAGGCCCTTTATTTAACTCGTTTTGCAAGTAAAGTATATATTATTCATAGAAGGGATGAATTGAGGGCGGCAAAGACCTCACAGCAAAGAGTATTTAAAAACGAAAAAATCGAAATGGTTTGGGATTCAGTTGTTGAAGAAATTGTTGGAGATAAGCTTGTTTCGAATGCAATTGTAAAAAATGTCAGATCAGGCCAAACAAATTCACTTGATATTAATGGTGTTTTTATTTATGTGGGTACTATTCCTGTAACAGATTTTCTGAAATCGTATGACATTTTCGATAAAGATGGACATATTGTAACCGATATATTTATGGAAACAAAATATAAAGGTGTGTTTGGTGTCGGTGATGTACGAGCAGATTCAGCGAGGCAGGTTGCTTCAGCTGTTGGGGATGGAGTCACGGCACTCCTAAAAGCAGCAAATAGATTGATTGAGTTATAATGAAAATTAAGAAACCGCTGGTATTGATTATACGTGATGGCTGGGGTGTTCGCGAAGCTTCTGAAGGAAATGCTACTCAAAGTGCCGATACACCTGTTCTAGACACATTACTTTCACAATATCCTTCCACAACATTAGATGCATCGGGTGGCCCCGTAGGCTTGCCTGATGGACAGATGGGCAACTCTGAAGTTGGCCATTTAAATATCGGTGCCGGAAGAAGAGTATATCAGGATTTTACCCGTGTTACCAAATCTATCCATGACGGTGATTTTTTTGACAATGAAGTTCTCATAAGTGCTTTTGGGCATGCAAAAAAGAACAATTCTTCGGTGCATCTTGCAGGCCTAATTTCTGATGGTGGTGTTCACAGTCACTTGGAGCATGTGTATGGGTTGCTCAGATTAGCTAACAAAATCGGAGTAAAAAATGTGTACGTACATGCTTTTCTCGACGGAAGAGATACGTCACCGACCGCCGGGATAAAATATATAGCCGAGCTTGAAAAGAAGATGGCGGAGTATACTGTTGGAAAAATTGCAACGATTACCGGGCGTTATTATGCTATGGATAGAGATAACCGTTGGGAACGTGTTGAAAGAGCTTACAGAGCGCTTGTATTTAGTGCGGGAGCGAAGAGTAATAGCGCAACGGAAGCTATTGCCGCCTCGTACGAAAAAGATGTCACTGACGAATTTGTAGAACCAATTATTCTGACCAATACCGAAGGGGCCCCTATTGCTTCCATCAACTCCGATGACTCAGTCATATTCTTTAATTTTAGGTCTGATAGAGCACGCGAAATTACAAGAACTTTCATCGATAGAGATTTTAATGAATTCCAGAGGAAAGAAAATCTTTTTCCTTATTATGTATGTTTAACAGAATATGATGCAGCGTTTAATGTGCCTGTAGCGTTTCCAACACTTTTTTTGAACAATATTTTTAGCGAAGTGATAAGTGCTGCCGGTTTAAAACAGCTTCGTATCGCTGAAACGGAAAAATATGCACATGTCACATTCTTTTTTAATGGCGGTATAGAAGAACCATTTCAGGGAGAAGATAGGTGTCTTATTCCATCTCCTAAAATTGCGACCTACGATTTAGAGCCTCAGATGAGCGCATATATAGTTACTGAAGAGCTTTTAAAGAGGATTGAATCACATACGTATGACGTTATCATTGTAAACTATGCAAATCCAGATATGGTTGGCCATACCGGGAAAATGGATGCAGTAACAAAAGCGCTTGAAGTTGTTGATGAATGTGTTGGAAGGGTAATTGAAGCTGTTAAAGCAAAGGGCGGAAGAGCTATTGTTACAGCTGATCATGGTAATTCTGATATGATGGTCGATCAAGTTACCGGGGAACCATTTACTGCACACACTACAAGTCCGGTGCATTTTATTCTCGTTGACGATGATATGAAAAGTGTCAAACTGCAACAAGGAAGTTTGGCTGATGTGGCTCCGACCATGCTTACACTACTCGATATTTCTATTCCGGAAGACATGACGGGTAAAAATTTGATTTCTTAATTGTTACCACTCTTTCCTATGATATAGCCATAAATTAGTAATAGAAAAAAATTGTAAAAGACGATATAATATTAGTTTAACTTTATTAGTAATCCAACTTTTGCGGATATGAAAAAACAAACATTTCTCGATAAATTTATAGAACGTTTCGACAAAATCGATAGAAACGAGCTTTTAACTGCGATGCGTGATCTTTCGCGGGAGAATACCTTTCTTGGTAACATTTTAAACAGTCTTAATGACGGCATTATAGTCCTGGATAAAGAGAGGTGTATACAATTCATTAATCCGACAGCAAGAGAGTTTGTTGGGGTAAATGAAAAAGATGCTACTGTTGGTAAGGTCATCGATAACTTTATCGTTGATGATGTTTTAAAGGAATTTATTATCCCTCAAGATGTATTGAGTTCACAAACTATTAATAGAGATCTTGAAATATCGTTTCCTCGTAAGCTTATATTGGGGATAAGCATTATCCCTCTTATGGATGAGAGTGAAGGCGTATCGGGAAGCGCAATCATAATACGGGATTTAACTGACAAGAGAAGGCTAGAAGGAAGGATGCTACAGTCTGAGAAATTGGGCGCTTTGTCAGTACTAGCGGCTGGACTTGCTCATGAAGTGGGGAATCCATTGAATTCATTGGATATCCATGTACAGCTTATCCAGCGTGAAGTAAGAAAATTAAGAATAGAAAGTAAAAAGAAGATAGTAGATTTAGTTAAGGTTGTTTCAGATGAAATACTCCGGCTCGATACTATTGTTCGTAATTATATTCATGCTATCCGACCATTAAAGCCGAATTATAAAGAAAACGATATTAATGAAATTATCTCTTCAACAGTTACGTTGCTTTCACCTGAGATGTTTCAATTGAATATAGTTGTAGAGCAGAATTTGTCCAAAAAGATACCCAAAACGATATCGGATAAAGGTCAGTTGAAACAGGCATTTGTAAATATTATAAAGAATGCCGTGCAAGCAATGCGTTCTGGCGGCATATTAAGAATATCTACCTATTTTGAGAGAGAAACTATTAGAATTACGGTTGAAGATAGGGGTTGCGGTATATCTCCAGAATATATATCACGTATTTTTGACCCGCATTTTACCACGAGAAGTGACGGTCTCGGATTAGGACTAATGATGACACACAGAATTATTAAAGAACATGGCGGGGATATAGAGGTAAAAAGTCAGATTGATTTTGGTACCGTAATTACGGTATTATTACCACTTAGAACAATTACGCCTAAAATGTTACCTGAAAAAGAATAGCGGTATAAGGAGAGTATCTCATAGTGAAGCCAAAGATATTGATCGTTGACGATGAATTAAATACACGTATTGGACTGCGTACAGCACTGGAAGGAAATGAGTATGAACTTTTTCTTGCTGATAAAGCTGATAATGCATTAAAGATTCTAGAGGAAAACGATATAGATGTAATGATAACTGATCTTTTCATGCCGGGGAAAAGTGGACTTGAGCTGTTAGAAGAAACAAAAAACATATCTCCGTCTACTCAGTGTATTATGATTACCGCATATGGATCGGTGGAAACCGCTGTTGATGCAATGAAATCAGGCGCATATGATTATCTTACCAAGCCGCTTAACATCGATAGAGTAGAGCTTTTGGTGAAAAGAGCATTATCTTCAAAACAGTTATCTGTAGAGAACATACAATTAAAAGAAATGCTGGACAAGAAATATGGATTACATGATATTATTGGTAGTTCAAAGGAAATGGCACAGGTCTTTGAATTAGTTAATCAGGTCGCAAATTCAAAAGCAACGGTATTAATTACGGGTGAAAGCGGGACAGGAAAAGAACTTATTGCAAAAGCCATTCATATGGCTAGCGATATACATAAAAAACCTTTTATCGCGGTACATTGTGCGGCTCTTGCAGAAGGGATACTTGAAAGTGAGCTTTTCGGACATGAAAAAGGATCTTTCACGGGTGCTATTGATCGTAAGATGGGACGGTTTGAACTCGCTGACGGAGGAACGTTGTTTCTTGATGAAGTAAGTGAAATGCGTCCTTCTACACAGGTAAAGCTATTGCGTGTTATACAGGAAAAAGAGATCGACCGAGTCGGTGGAACAAAAACAATAAAGGTTAATGTAAGAATCATTGCTGCAACAAATAAAGATTTGTTTACGCAGGTTAAAGAGGGAAAGTTTCGTGAAGATCTGTTCTATCGATTAAATGTTGTTCATATCAATATTCCGCCACTCAGGAAAAGAAAAGATGATATCCCTCTTTTAGTTGACCATTTCATAAAACAAAGCAGTCTTGAGAATAAAAAAGTGATTGAAGGTGTTAGTTCAGAAGTAATGAAACTTTTTGTGAAATATTCTTGGCCGGGAAATGTTAGAGAAATACAGAATTGTATTGAGACAATGGTTGTTTTATCCAGAAGTAATGTCCTTGAAGTTAAAGATATTCCGATTAATGTTGTAAATGCGATGGAGCAGGTATCAGTTACGCAATCAAGCGTTCCAATAAATCTTAATGAAGCAGAAAAAGAGCTTATCAAAAAAGCGCTTGTTCAATCACAGGGGAACAAGACTAAAGCTGCTGGACTTTTAGGTTTAAGTCGTAGAACCCTTCACCGAAAAATCAATGAGTTCGATTTAAAATAGAATTTGCGAACTCATATCATATCTATATTTTTCATGTATCATTTTAAGAGATTGTGTCAATCGAACAGTATGAGTTATTATGGCACTCTTTTTCATGGTAATCTTACTAAAAAAGTACAACTATAAGCTTTAAGCTGTAAGTTATAAGATAAATGACATATGCTTTAAGAAAGATAGCTGTAATTTTACCGCTTATAGCTTAAAGCTTACAGCATATAGCTTATATGGAAAGGTGGTGATTAATATGCAATTAGATAAATGTACAATTAAATTACAAGAGGCAATTGTAGCGGCACAAAATTGTGCTCAAAAATATAACAATCAAAATATTGAGCCGGAACATATTCTTTTATCTCTTATAGAACAGTCTGATGGTATTGCAAGACCGATCTTTGACGCTTTCGGTATTAATCCACAGGTGATTATAGGTAAGGCAGAAGCTGAAATTGAGCGTATACCAAAAGTATATGGGGTAAACACCGGACAGATATATTTTTCCAAAAAAACAGCTACTCTTTTTCAAAAAGCAGAAAAGGAAGCAGAGACATTAAAGGATGAATATATCAGTGTTGAGCATGTTTTGTTGGCTTTAACTGAATTAAATAGTGTTCCGTCAGGAGAAATTTTAAAAAGTCTTGGAGTAACACATGATTCATTATTGAAAGTACTTGAGAAAATACGTGGAGCTCAACGTGTGACAGATCAAAATCCTGAGGATAAATATCAAGCATTAACGAAATATGGTCGTGATCTTACCGATCTGGCTCGTAAGGAAAAGCTTGATCCAGTTATAGGAAGAGATCGTGAAATCAGACGTGTAATACAGGTCTTATCTCGAAGAACAAAAAATAATCCTGTTTTAATTGGTGATCCCGGAGTAGGAAAAACAGCGATTGTTGAAGGTATTGCGCAAAGAATCATCTCAGGAGATGTACCTGACAGTTTGAAAAACAAAAGGCTTATAGCCCTTGATATGGGATCTCTTCTCGCTGGCGCTAAATTTAGAGGTGAATTTGAAGATAGATTAAAAGCAGTATTAAAAGAAATTGAAAAAGCTGCAGGGACTGTCATACTTTTTATTGATGAACTGCATACCATAGTAGGCGCGGGGGCGGCGGAAGGTGCCGTTGACGCAGCGAATATTTTAAAGCCGCAGCTTGCTCGTGGTGAGTTGCGATGCATCGGAGCAACGACACTTGATGAATATCGCAAGTATATTGAAAAAGATGCGGCTCTGGAAAGACGGTTTCAGCAAGTGTTTATTGGTGAGCCGACACTTGAGGATACGATAGCAATTTTGCGCGGCCTGAAAGAAAAATATGAAGTGCACCACGGAGTGAAAATTACTGATTCTGCAATTGTTTCTGCGGCGACACTTTCGTCGCGTTATATAACGGAGCGTTTTTTGCCTGATAAGGCAATAGATCTGATAGATGAAGCAGCATCACGATTGAGAATTGAGATTGATAGTATGCCCGTTGAACTTGATGAAGTATGCAGGCGAATAATGCAGCTTGAGATTGAACGTGAAGCACTCAAAAAAGAAAAAGATGATGCGAGTAAAGAAAGAGTCAAATCTGTAACAAAAATGATTGCTGATTTAAAGGATAAAGAAAAATCAATGCGTGCGCATTGGGAAAACGAGAAAACGGTTATTGGCGATATTAGAAATATTAAAGAAGATATTGAAAAAGGTAAAGCTGATGAAGTAAAAGCAGAGCGTGAAGGTGACCTTGCGCGTGTTGCAGAATTACGGTATGGAACAATCGTTGAGCTACAAAATAAATTGTCTGATACTGAAAAGAAATTAAAAAGACTGCAAAAAGATACAAAAATGCTAAAGGAAGAAGTTGATGCAGATGATATAGCAGAGATTATTTCGAGTTGGACAGGGATTCCCGTATCAAATTTGCTTGAAAGCGAAAGAGAAAAGCTTGTACATATGGAAGAACGTATTGAAAAGCGTGTTATCGGACAGGATGAAGCGGTAAACATTATTTCTAATACAATACGTCGTTCACGTGCAGGGCTGCAAGATGTCAAACGACCTCTGGGCTCATTTATTTTTCTTGGGCCAACAGGTGTTGGTAAAACCGAACTTGCTAAATCTTTAGCAGAATTTTTGTTTGACGATGAAAATGCGCTTGTACGAATTGATATGTCAGAATACATGGAAAGACATTCCGTATCACGCCTCATTGGGGCGCCTCCAGGATATGTAGGGTATGATGAGGGCGGGCAACTGACAGAAAAGGTGCGCAGGAGGCCTTATGCGGTGATTCTTTTCGATGAAATAGAAAAAGCGCATCAAGACGTCTTTAATGTGATGCTTCAAATTCTCGATGAAGGAAGACTTACAGATGGACAAGGCAGAACAGTTGATTTTAGAAATTCTGTACTGATCATGACCTCAAATATAGGGAGTGAGTACATAATAGAATATAGTGAAAAGGAATATGAATCGATGCATGAAAAGGTGATGGAATCTATGAAGTTACATTTTCGTCCGGAATTCTTGAATCGTATAGATGAAATGATCATATTTCATAAATTAAGCAGGAAAACCATAAGGAAAATTGTTGAAAAAGAGCTACGTATTTTTAGTGATCGATTGAAAGAGCAGAATATTTCTCTCAAAATTGATGAAAATGCGGAGAATTATCTCGCTCTACATGGCTATGATCCACATTATGGCGCTCGACCACTCAAAAGACTCATTCAAAGATCTATCGTTGATCCATTAGCGATGGGGATACTTGACGGCCATTATATTAAAGGGGATACCGTCTCGGTAAATATATCTCCAAAATCTGATGAGATTCAGATAAAGAAGGGGTAAAATAGCCTCTATAATAACCGATTAAACACGCGGCAAATACGCAGGAAAACGAAACGGGTACGAACAGAAGGAGATAAAGGGAGTCTATACAGATCATTTTCCTATCTCCTTAATACATAGTATATTACATCATTACTTGTTATACAACAACTATTTAGGACTGTCTGGTTGTTCCCCGATGTTTCCCGTTGTTTTGGTGTTGCGTGGGCACACTTTGGGCACACAAAAGGCCTCGATATTTCTACCAAGGCCCTTTATATATCTTTTTATCTTCTGCTTACAGCTTACGCCTTACGGCTTATAGCTCTTCTTCTCATCCACCCGACAATCAATCCAAAAAGCCCTATCCCAAATAGGGCGTATGTTGACGGTTCAGGAACACCTGTGATATTAATATCATCTATCTGGGTCACTCCACCATTAGTATTTATAGCAAAACCAAGGTCTATAAAATTATTAACATCGTTAGCAAATTGGCATGCTACTACGCCTGTGCCTGCATTTGCACCATATGTATCACCATTAAAATCAACATTAGTTATAGTAATAGTATAAGCTGTACTAACACTTACAGTTCTTATTTGATTATTACTGACAAAATCACGTATTTCCAGGGTTCCACCATCATCATAAAAACCAAGTCTTATAGCTTTACCATCACCATCAGACCAAATCGTAAATTCACCGGCAGCTGCATCAGTAGATGGTGCAGTCTCAAGCCTAAGAACAAAAGTAAAAGTTGTAATGTCATTCAGCGCTTGGCTGAATTTCCTATAAATAACACTATCATCACCACTAGCAAACTGTCCGTATTGCTGACCTGTTTCATCCACGCAATCCCAAGAGGCATTCCCGCCCATTCCATTTTGCCAAGCACCATTCCAATTCGAACCTCCGCCGCTTTGAACAATTAAATCACCTGTGTCATAATCCTCAAAATCATCTGTAATAGTCACTCCATAAACAACCGAACTAACGCTAAAAGCAATAAATACGCATAGCACAAAAATGATCTTTTTCATTTAATCTCCTTTTAATTATTAAAGGATTTTAATTTTATGAAACCAGATTACTGCAGATACCTATTTTTGTCAATAAAAACTGGGTGAACAAGTAATTGCAGATATAACACATGAAAATTAATGCAAAAAGGGCCTATTTTGGGCACACATTCATTTTGATAATTTATGTGCAGTTGTAACTTATTGCAATAGAATGGCTTATTAGTAGAGAAAAAACGTGGCAGAGAGAGGGGGGAGGGTAATACACCAGTCGCAAGGCAGAGCCTCACATAATGCCAATCCGGAAGAGGTCAAGAAAAAGGTGAGGAAGATATATCGAGAGAAGTACTGGGATTTATAGATGATGCAACCGGCAGAGTATATGGCAAGTTTTATGAGTATGAAGGGACGATCCCGGCAATGGATCTTGATAGGTATTTATGCATCAAAACACAGCGTACAATTCGTAATGACTATTTATAACAGTAAGCTATATCAGATAACAAGTGTGACAAAAGCTAAGAAAATAACGGTAGAAGAGGTATATTCCACCAATGAGTCACCCATATAAAAAGAGAATGCATGATAAAAGGTACCAAAGAAAAGGGAAAGGACAGTTGCAGCTAGTTAATTAAAAACCGGACATTTTAACTTTGGGTTGACACAACTTTTCACCGACCCTTGACAAAACAACTTTTATAGTGTATATTACAGTAAATACGTGAGTTACACGGAAATGCAACAAGATATGCCTTTTTAAATTCTTGTTTTGAAGGGTGGGTATAATTGTGAACAATTACACGAAGAAAAAACGTCATAATTTTTTGGGTAAGGTTGTTATATGTCTGGTAGCAGCCTCTTTCCTTTGCCAAAACATTGTTTTTGCAACACCCAATCAATTAATTAATTCTACCAGAAATGAGATTACTAAAAGAACACTTCAACCACCATCTAAGATTGATGAAAAAGAAGAGCAGGAATTATTTCTAAATTTAGCAAAAATGACCGAGCTATTAAAAACTATATCTCATCTTCTTCTCTCGGCCTATACTAAAGCCATAGAGACAGATGAAATTAGTGATGAGGATCTTGATAAAGTTGATAAAGCAGTTGCCGACAGCGAATTTGAGATAAAAGTACTCCTTAATAGATCAGTTGCTTTAGAAGATTTTAATACTCGAGAAAAATCAGATTTCATAGCAGTTCCATTAAAAATTAAAGGTAAACATTATGTACTTATTATTAGATTGGACATTTCTAATATTACTGAAAATTGGGAAAAGTTTGAAAAAGAAACTAAAGTAGCTCTTAAAGAAGTAATAGAGCTTGCTATTGATGAAAGAAAATACCTGGTTAGTCTACATAGCGTAGATGAGGGGGAAGATTTATTAGCCCTAGGTAACTTATGGAGGAAAAGCGTAAATGCTGATCCGGTGACAGCTAAGATTTTAGAAGAAGCGAAGAGGGAGTTGGTAAAATCTGGAAAAGGGTGCATTATTAAACGAGATGGATTTAAATCCATCTCAATATTTCTGGTAATGTTGCTGGCTCTTGGGGGGATTGTTTCGTCTGTTGTGGCAATGCCTGACAGTATAGATATTGGTCCGCCTATAGATGCAGAGGTGGCTTCTATCGGAGTCTTGGCGGATGTGCAACAAAGTAAAACACCTGTTATGGTGGAAAATATCTTATTAAATATAGCTATGGAAGGTCCTATTCAAGCCCTAAATAATAAAAATGAGTACGTTCATCATATCACTGTAGCAGGCATAGTTAAAATTGGGACATCTGCAACCGAGCCAATGATTGATGTTTTGAGTAATAGCAATGGAACTAGAAGTCCATTTCAACGCGAATCTGCAGCAGAAATATTAGGTAAGCTCAAAGATAGAAGAGCCGTTAAACCCCTTATTGATATTGCAAAAGATCCTGCTGAAGACGAGTATTTTCGCATAACTGTAGTAGAAGCATTGGGTGAGCTCGGAGATCAAAGAGCAATAAAATCTCTCAGTGATATCGTGAATTCTGACGAAAACCTAAATATGCGCGAATTTGCTATAGAAGCATTAGGTAAAATAGGAGATAAAAGTGTAGTTAAGCTTTTATTTGACGCCTTGGAGAAGGATGAACAAAAAGACACTCTCGAAGCTACAGCAGCCGCACTTGGTGAACTCAAAGCTCAAAATGCTGCAAAGCCTCTTCTCAAATACTTATATGACGAAGATGGCGCTGTCTGGGGCGTTATAGTGAGAGCGTTGGGAGATATAGGAAACAGAAATGAAGAAATTATAGCCGCTATTACCAAAGTCCTGAAAAATGATGAAGAGGAGGAATATGTTCTCAATGATGCGGCAATGGCATTAGTCAAACTAGGAGTAAAAACTGAAAAGGCTAAAACTCTCATCCTGAGAATTGCAAGCAATGTAGAAGAAGAATATGATGATGATATCCGCATCACTTCAATAGCATTATTAGGTAAAATAGTAGACGCAGATGTAACTAAGTCCCTTACTGATATCTTAAATAATCCTAATGAATCCCAAGCTGTCCGCGAGGCTGCTCAGAAGACATTGGGTAATGACATGGAAACACTTGAAAGGGCAATTAGCGCGCGCGGTCTCACTAGTAGAAACCTGGTACTTGCAGGTATGGAAGAGGCAGAACCGAAAGAGGATATTATAGCTAAAATGGAATCTGGATATTTACAAAAAGATTGTGGGGCTAAAGAAATTAAAGGATTTAGACTTCAAAGCAAAAAAGGTCATATAATAGCCGATAGCTCAGTAATAGTAGATCCTAAATTAGTATTAGGAATAGAGCATGTTGATAAATCGGTTAGAGATTTGCTTACCCCGAAGGTGATAAAAGAATTTATTAATGTTAACAAACTTCCCGATGGTATGACTGTAGGTAAGATTATAAGCGAGATAAAAGCTATATTAGCCGGTGCGAATGTAAAGACGGATGAGGGAGATAGGCCGCTTGCAATACGGTATTTAAAAGGTTATACGGTAGGGAAAAAGGTCATTTCTCATGCGGGAGTTAAGTATGGATGTGTATACCTTCCTAGTGATATGGTAAGGAACTCAAATCCAAAAATAGTGGCAAGAATAGAACTGCATGAATTACTGCATCATATTCTTGATGATCCAAATCACGTGATAATAAAAGGGGAGATGAAGAGTGAACGCGACGCGGTTTTATCAGATATTGTTACGTTAAGTAAAGAGGCCCAAGAGATAAGAGAAGAAATAGCGAATATAAAAGCGTTGAGAGATTTTGAAGCAAAGGAAAAGGGTTTCGTAACAATTAATAAGACAATTACGGATATGAGAGAAGCGACAAAGGCCCAGAATCCATCAATGATATGCGTGACAGTAGATCCGGATAATATGATAGGTTGTGAAGATGAGATAAAGGCAATTAGTGCAAAGAAAAGGAATGCAAAGGTTATGCTGGTGGGTAAGAAAGGCTATGTGTGGACAGAAGATCAGCGCAATAAGCTCATGGGAAAATTCACTGATATACTAGTAGGATATATTACAGAGGAAGAATTAACAGAGATGAAGAAGATGCCTGAAATAGGGACATATGGAAAGGCATTGGTAGCATACGCAAATAAAAAGGTTTATAATGGGAATCCTGTATTTAAAGAGGTAGATTTAGCGTTTATAGATTCTGTATATGAGCAGAATCAATTAAAAGAAGTAATAGCGGGCATAAAAAATGTCATACCTGTAATAAAGGCAAAGATAAAGACCATAAAAGGGAAAGAAGATGTAGAAGGTAATCAGGCATATAGAGATATAGGCACGTTAATAGATGTGGCGGAACTAGCGATAATGGCGCACAGGATAGCGGTAGAAAATGGATTAGACTTTAGCTCGATAACATTTGAGCAGTTAGCCAAAGGGCTAGGCGGTGATCTAGCAACTGAATTTCTTTCTGCCTTAGAAACATTGGGCATAAAGCCAACGGATAATGTTGCTGTAGGATTGATTTCTGTTCCGCCGATAGAGACAATGCCGAAGGGATTGCAACAAAATGTTAATTCTTTGAGGGTGATGTTAATAGCTGCATAATTCGTTTCAAGAATGATGACATTATCCTAGAACACCCAATAATTAATTTAATAAAAATGACTGCTCTATTTCGGCGCAGTCATTTTTATTGGTAGGGAAGACATGAAAAACTTAAAATTCAAAAGTAAAAAGTAAAAAATTGAGAAACCGGTAAAATGAATGATTTTTTCATGTCTGATTTAGCAAAAATGTGTCTCTGCGAAAAATCCAAAAAGCGATTTATTATCGTATCTCGTATACTTATAGAATAAAAAAATATAATTTTAAGATTTATGTGAATAACAAATCATATATTAACAATGAATTCATAAATCCATTCAAATTTGTAAAAACATCCAAATTCCTTCTAATCCCGCTAAAATAGTATTCCAAATTAACACTTAATAATGTGTGTAATAAATAGGCATTACATATCCCAATAGATAACTATTCTTGTTAAAGAAAATGGTTTATAGGGCATTCTAGAGGCCAAATATTTAAGTAATCGGGGAAGCAGTCTTTACAGTTTTAAAACAGTATTTTGTCTATTTCAAATAGTAGATATCTCAAATATTTCTAATGAATTTAATTTCCATAATCATATAGATCTATAGTAGGGAGTAAAAGAAGCTCAATACAAGTTATTACCACAACTTATCCACAAGTTATTCATATGCAATCATAAGATACGTAAACACAGTAGGATAGAAATCTAATTGCCGCATTGCGTACTTGACATAAGATGTATTATACGACGTTGAGAATTAGAGAAAGATGTGTATTGTGGGGATAAAATTCTTGCTGCAAAAATTAGTTCTCAGGATTTGAGCTCTACTGATTCATATTTTTCTTGTTATTCATAGACTTGCCTTCTATAATTGCTTTATGAAATCTACTAACAAAGCTTTTACACTCGTAGAATTAATGATAGTCCTATCTATTATTGTTATATTATTTGCCCTGCTATTGCCTGGTCTTAAGAAATCTATGGATAAAGCTAAGCAATTAAAATGTCAGTCTCAGCTTAAGAATCTATACACTGCTGTTGAGATTTATGCGCAAGAATATGATGGTATATACCCCTATATTGATAACAATCAGCCTGATAATGCGTATGTAGGTATTAGGCATGCATTAGGTTTTTTTATTGATACTAATAATGACGATATTTTTAAATGCACAAATGGCTCATCAAAAACAGCACTCGATTCATATTATTATTATAACAGTCTCTTTAATGATGATCATCCCACTAATGCAGATATGGTTGCTCAAGAAACGAATACTCCCCCATCAAAAGTTTATATCTTTAGCTGTCGAAGTGGGTTTAAGGACGGTTCTGCCCTAGAATACTATCCGCATTCCCATGGCGTAAATGTACTGTATACTGATGGTCATGTAACGTGGGAAAGGCAATAAAATAACATTTATTTCTTACGTGCTTTTATGGCAATATGTGTTCTCTTGCCAGCAAATAGTAGTGGAAAGATATTTCTTGTACTAAGTGACAGTATATTTTTCAAGCTAGATATTATTTGAGGTGGAATGTCCCAGTTGAAACTATAAGATTTCTCTATTATAAATCCTGCTTTTTTTAGTAAATAGCAAATTTCATGAATAGAATAAAATCGTATATGCGGTCTCTTTGTGGTGTAGCCATCCGGGATGTATCTCTCTACAAGTTCAGGGTCGAGATTTGATTTCCTGCTAAATAGCAATTTAATTATACCATTAATATTATGTACATTATTAGTTTCCAGAAAACATACGCCGCCTGGCTTTAAACATGACTTAATAGTATTGATTAGCTTGTAAGGAGTATGTAGATGTTCAATAACTTCCATGCAGGTAACGATATCAAAGCGTTCATTGAACGCATTGTCATTTTCCTTATTAAAGCAATAATCAAGCTCGCATGATATAAAATCAATTCCTTCGCTAAGAAAATAATCTTTAAACCCTAAATCGGATTGGATACATTTAATATTTTTGAACTTTCTTGCTTTACTGCGATAATTTTCCTCGTCTTCAGGTAAAATTAATCCGGTTCCTGTAAGGTGCATTTGTTTTTTATTAAAATAGATATCCTTGCATAACCTGAGAAAAGTTCCAGGGTATGCGCCAATATCAAGAAGATGAGTACCATCTTTCACATCATGGGCAATATTCTTATAACATTCATAATATAATTTTGACCCTGAATAAGCCCGATGCGAATATTTGGGGTTAACATCAGGATGTTCATCAGTGATGTCGTACACAGTAGGGGTAAAATTATTTAATTTTTTGAGGTAGGCAATATAAGTAAGCATAATGTATTTTATTCTAGCATATTGATTCTTGATGGCGGCCAGTACGTTAAAAATGCTTTACCTTTGATATTATTCTCAGGGACAAAACCCCAATAGCGGCTATCTCTACTATTGGCGCTGTTATCACCGAGTACATAATAATGATCTTTAGGTATTAAAACTTTTTCTCCAGCTTTGCCAAATCCATTAGAATGAGAACCAACATTGTAGTAGGTGTTTGTTCTAAAAGTATCAGGAGTGACTAATGGGGTTCCGTTTATGTATAGATGGCCATCTATAATTTCAACTGAATCTCCAGGGAGTCCTACGAGACGTTTGATGTAATCCTTATTTTGATCGAGCCCTAGAATTCCTTTTGTTTTAAAAACAATTATGTCTCCCCTTTCGGGTTTTTTGAAATAATAGAGAAATTTGTTAACGAGTATCCTGTCTCCACCGCTTTTTGCCCCATGTAAAGTTGGTTCCATTGAGCCAGTTGGAATTTTATATGCTTGAACAATAAAAGTTCTGACAAACATTGCGATTATAAATGCGTATATAATTGCTTCTGTGTATTCTTTCACAACCGGATGCCTATGGAAGAAACTCTTTACAGATGCAATAACGCCATTTTTATTTGAAAGTCTATTATTCATTATAGTAATATCATTCTTTAAATAGGACTTTAAGGTATTCCTGTGTAGTATCTTTTAGTGCACGTTTTGTTATTTCTTCAAGATCATTGAGATCAAAAGGTTTTTTTAACTCAGCAAAAGCATCATATTTCAGCTCGTCAATCTCTGTTCTTAAATTGCTATGTCCCGTCATAATTATGACGGGAACTATATCATCAATATTTTTAATCTGCCTCAATATGTCAATGCCGTCTATTCCTCCTGGTAAAACAATATCAAGAAATACTAAATCAAAATTTGTGTTATTGAATGCCTTAAGGGCGTCCTTTCCGGTGGATGCTGCATAAACATTATATCCTTTAGAGCTAAAAAGATCTTTAATCATATCCCTGATATTCTTTTCATTGTCTACAACTAAAATGTTAGTTTTATCAGGCAATATCCCAAACTTTAGTTTTAACTCTTCTAGATCTTTATTTATTCTATATTTTTCTTTCAGATGCTTTGTGCCGATTGTCATAATTCCAAGAATAATGAGCAGGACTGAAGATCCAAGAATGAGGAGTAATATTGAATCAAAGATACTTGTACTGTTTCTTAGAACAAGAGCACAAATCCCCGTGCATATTGCAAGCATATATATAACAAGTACCGCGTGGTGTTTTTTTAAACCAATTGCAACGAGTCTATGTGATAAATGATCTTGCGCGCAATGTTTAAGTGCTTCACGAAACGTTTTAGTGACTTTGTGATAATGACGACTTATTACAGTAAATAGTATATCGAAGATAGGTATGCCAAGAATAAACACGGGTATTGTAATAGAAATAAATGGATTTGTGTTCCACTCCCCCATTACACTAAGTGACCCTAAGAGAAACCCGATAAAAAAACTGCCGGCATCACCAAGGAATATTGTTGCTGGCCTGAAATTATATCTTAAAAACCCTAAGCAACTTCCCGCAAGAGCAATGCTTAGCATGCCAAACCACCACTGTTGTGTTTGGATCGCAACAATAGTAAAAAAGAATGATGCAATAAATGCCACACCGGGAGAAAGGCCGTCCATGTTATCTATCGCGTTAAATGCGCTTGTAACACCGACGATCCATAAAATGGTTAAAGTAAGATTGCCTATATAGAAAAAGATATTACCAGCTGGGAATATCTTAAGTATTACACCGAATTGAGCTAATAATATGGTTAGTAATACAAGAATGATGAACTTAATCGTTCCAGACAACCCTTTTCTGAGATCATCGATAATTCCGACAAGGAGTGCTACACAACTGCCATATACTATCGCTTTAAGTGGATTAGAGTAATATCTGGTCAGAACAATAGATAGCACAAAAGGAATGAAGACTGCGATTCCACCCCATAAAGGGACTGAACGTGTATGTATTTTCCCTTTCCCAGGCTTGTCGTAAATGTTGAATACTTGTGCAAGTTTTCTGATTAATGGTGTAACCAAAAGCGCACATATGAGAGAAAATAAGAAAATAAATAAATAAGTTTTAAACCAATACGTCGACATCCTAGGATGATAACAGAAAGGACACTATTTTATCAATTTCTTTTTTCTTTAGCGTGGGATATATAGGAATAGAATAGACAGTTTTCCACGCGCTCATTGTATTTGTAAAATGATTGTCTGGTAAATTAAAATATTTATGAAGGGGTTTAAATATCGGTTTTTTTATGCAAATATTCTCTTTTTTTGCCCGTAAGACAAATTCATTTTGTTTTCTTTCTATACGAATTAAATATCTGAAATAGTTATTAGATTTATCAGTATTCCTCTCTATATATAAAGGGGTGTTTTTTAACTTATTATTATAATATGATGCAATAGTATGTCGCGCGGATATGAAGTTCTTTAGTTGTTTTAACTGTGAAATACCCATTGATGCTGAGACATCAGTCATTTTGTAATTATACCGGGTTTTATAAGTTCGTTTTTCATCATAATCACGCATATCTTTGGCAAATTCGTATAGTTTTTTGTTCTTGGTGAGAATCATCCCTCCCTCCCCTGCGGATGTTATCACTTTTGTTGAATAAAACGAAAACATTGAAACATCACTGAAAGTGCCAAGAGGTCTTTTATTGAGAGATGCACCAATTGATTGAGCACAATCTTCTATTATAGGAATTCTGTATTGTGATAGTTTCTCTATCTTTGCTGCATGACCAAAGAGATGAGGCACTATAATGGCTTTTGTTCTTCTATTTATTTTTCTCTTAACATCTACCGGAGAGAGGTTGAAATCATCTAGATCAATATCTACGAGCTGTGGGGTAGCTCCAACATAGTGTATTGCATTCAAGAGAGCAGTGCACACATAACTAGGTATGATTACTTCATCTCCTGGGTGTATATTGCTTGATAATAGTGCAAGATGTAAGGCACTCGTTCCAGAACTAGTTGCTAATGCATATCTATCAAAGTGTTTTTTTGAGAATAGCCTCTCAAATTCGGTTACTTTTTTTCCTTGTGAGATGTATCCGGATTTAAGTACATCGTTAATAGCGATAATATCATTTTTACTTATGGTTGGTTTATTATGATTAATCATAGTCTTATCACTTTTCTATAGTGTTATTAAGCAAAATATTGCGTGCGTTTTCACCTTCGTTCAACAACAAATCTAAAATTGATAGATCTTTAAAAAAACCATTTTTTTGATATAACTGGTTGTATGTAGGGGCATTCCACTGCTGTATTTCCATTGATATACCGTTTTGAGAGAAAGCCTTTTCATCAAGATACGTATCAAGTGCGTAAGCACCAGTCAAATAATTGTCAGCTCCAAGACTTTTACAGATATTGATAAGCCGCTCGGTTGCTGTTTCACCAATGTTTAGTTCCGAGCTGAGTAAAAGTCTTGTGTCTATCTGTAGTTCCTTTAGAAAATAGTGCAACATAGTGTAATTGATGTCATTGAGCATTACCCATTCTCGGTCATATAGTGATTTAAGAGATCCTTCATATTTGGAAAAATAAGGTGCTTTATTATAATTCATACAGATCGTATTCCAATGTTTTTTTCTCCAATTTGATTTATTATCTATGTGCACTTCATCAAGGTTCTGTTGGAATTTATTGTATATTGGAATAGTGAGAATAAGCTCGCCTGTGCTTGATTTAATCTTATTTCTGTTTTGCCAACCATTCTTATTGAATTGAATGTCATCCAGGACGACAAACGTGTCACTGAGAGCGATCTTGTGGAAATATCTCAGCCACGGAATATAATGTAATTGGTGTATGCCTAGTATCATATTTTAGCCTCTCAACCCCATTATAAGACAAATCTATATGTCATATACGCTTCGGCCGCTTGTACTGATATTTCTCTCCCTCTTACATTTGCAAGATGTTCAACACTTTCTATGCTTCCGTGATGTGGCGAAGCTCTTAGTTGAGATTTATGTAGTGAAAGTGCATGCAACTTATCCTTGAGGTGATTACTGATATCGACATAAAAATTAGGATGAAACTTTTCTCTATCAGTACTCCACGATATTGCAGGATTATCATATGCAATAAATATATTTTGAAATGGTTTATACTCAGGGAGATGAGGCCTGCATGCGGTAAAACATACTCTAAAAACAACTTCATGGTCTTGATTGTATGAAACAGCAGGGACCGCTATCATTGTTGGTTTCACTTTATCAATTGATATTCGAGCATCTTTTTCCACTTTTGCGATTAAATCTCTCCGGGGGATATCATCTAATCGTAAATGCACCTGGTCATCGTCAAACAATATCTCATAATCAGTGACATCGAGATATTTCATAACACTATCTAATTCGCTTGATCGTTTATCTCCGGTTACTTGTTTATCAACTCCATAGTGCGCTACATTCCCTACGGAAAAGACTATAACATATACTTCTGCTCCAAGAGACCTCATCCTAGCAATAGTACCTGCACAGCCATATGTTTCATCATCGGCATGTGGTGCAACAACGAGGAGTCGTTGTTTTGAAAGAAATTCATCTGATACATTCATAGTCACCTCTCCCTAAATTGATTATTGATATATATTTATTTTTTGTAATAATCTATTACTTTTAGAATCAGCTGCTCTAAATTTGTTTTTGATTCATACCCAACAGCTGTATATATACGCGTTAAATCAGGACGGCGATAACGCATATCTTCAAAACCCATTTTATATGCTTCATTATAAGGAATTAATTTTATGTGCGATTTACTTTTCGTTAATTCTTTTATCTTCTTTGCAAGTTCAATAATGCTTTTATCCTCTTCTGTGCCAATATTAAAGACTTTACCGATAGCATCTTTACTTTTTACTAATTTCATTATTCCATTAACAACATCGCCAACATAGGCAAAACAACGTCTTTGCCTTCCATCTCCATAGACTGTAATGGTTTCATTTGACAGTGCTTGAGTGACGAATCGCGGTATAACCATTCCATATCTTCCTGATTGGCGCGGACCGCAGGTATTGAACAATCTAAGAATTATTGTCTTAAGTTTTTTTTCTCTGTGATAAGCAAATGTCATAAACTCATCAAGTGCTTTAGCACAGGCATAACTCCATCTGCTAATGTTTGTTGAACCCTCTATTCTATCGTCATCCTCAGAGAAGAATACTTTTTCATTTTTTCCATACACTTCTGATGTTGAAGCGAGAACAAAAAGTGCATTATTTTTATCAGCGCAATCTAAAGCAATTTCTGTTCCTCTTACATTGGTAATCATTGATTTAAGCGGATTGTCTATAATGTATTTAACACCTACTGCTGCGGCAAGATGGAAGATAATATCTACGTTACGGGAAACTTTTTTCATCAGTTTTTCGTCCATTATGTCCCCGCGTATAAAAGTGCAGTTCTTTTCAGTCTTTATTTTTTTTATGTTTCTGAGAGATCCTGTAGATAAATTATCAATGATTTTGACTTTAAATCCTTTTAATAAAAGTTCTTCTGCTAAATGGGAACCAATAAAGCCGGCCCCTCCTGTTACAAGCGCAGTTTTCATGGATGAATCCTTTCTGTTACTATTTATGTAATTTAGTATGCAGTAGTTCTTCATAAAGAGATGCAATGTTTTTAACCATTGTCTCAATACTAAAACGTTCGCCAACATTAGCGCGTCCGGCATCCCCCATTTTTGTCCTCATTGCATCAGACTTAAGAAGCTCTATTGATCTCTGGGCGATGCTACCTGAATCTCGCGATGTAACTAAAAAGCCATTTACTCCATTAGTCACAATTTCTCTCACGCCACCGACATCTGTTGCTATTATCGGTTTTCCTAAATGCTGTGATTGCAACAATACTTTTCCCATTCCTTCGTTTAAAGAAGGCAGGATAAAAATATCCATAATAGAAATTAGTTCAGCAATATCAGTGCGTAAACCCAAAAACAGGACTTTATTAACTATATCTAAATTGTGTACAACTTGTAAAAGTTCATTTTTTGCTGGGCCGTCCCCTACTAAAATTAAACAACAGTTTGGGACTTTACTACATATTTCCGGCATTGCCTCAATAAGATATTTCTGTCCTTTTATATCGGCTAGCCGGGCAATATTTCCAATGACTAGCGTTTCTTTAGCAATGTTCAATTCCTGTTTCTTTTTATTTATATCAATGCTAAAGGGATCTTTTCTTATATTTATACCGCTATAAATCGTAACAAATTTGTCAGCAGGAGCAATGTTCATCATAACATGTTCTTCTGTTCCCCGATGAGTAAGCGTTATAATTTTATCTGTAAAAAGAGCGGTTATTCTTTCAAAAATAATAAATATATTTGTTATAAACGCACTAAAATAACCATAAAATATATGCCCGTGTGGAGTATGAATGATTATTGGTATTCCAGCAAGTTTTGCTGCAAAACGTCCTAATATGCCAGCTTTCGAACTATGTGTATGAATTATATCATATTTGTTTTTCCTCATCAAATGAAACAATTTGTATAATGCTATGAAATCTTTTATTGGGGCCGGGCTTCTTATAAGTTCATTGATTACGGTAAATTCTATTTCATTGTCATCTGTGATTATATGCTCCAATGATCCTTCATCACCATCTGAGGGTCCACTGACAAGTGATACATCGTAGCGTGTCTTGTCCAGGAGCTTAACAGTATAAAGAGTGTTTTCCTGTGCTCCTCCATGAACAAGGCGTGTTATGATATGAAGCACCTTTATTTTATTATTATTGGGCATATTGTTAACCAGGTCGTTTTTCTTTTTGTTGTTTCTTTAATAAATTTCTTTCATGAATTGTTGGCCACTTATACGTGTGAGCTTTTTCGGGATTCTGTTTTATGAAGGTGCATGATTTATGCTCAATACAATCGAGTGCTTTTACAACTAATTGTGGTCCAATTTGTAGTTTGCGTTTATAAAGAGACAGTTCGTTATCATTATGCTTAATATCAATATATTGTTCTATAATTATATCACCCGTGTCTAATGATGCATCTATTGCATGCACGGTTATCCCGCCTTTATTTTCTCCGTTAAAAATTTCCCAAAAACATGAGTCAGTGCCTCTATATTTAGGGAGTTTTCCCAAATGAAGATTTATGCAGCCGTATCGTGGTAGTTCGATAATATTATTTTTTATAATTCTGGTATTACTCAAAACAATAATATCAGGCATATATTTCTTAATAATATCGGCTGTTTTATCGGAATTATGGTCTTTTACAATATAAAAAGGAATCTTCTTATCATAAATGAGTTCCTGTATTGAATAATATGGTGCTGTTTTATTGCATAAGCATAATATGCGTATATACCTGTGTAGTTTTATCTTTATGTATTCGACTATTTTCTGTAGAACAAAGAGAGACCCATATTTATGAAATGAGTCAATAATCACTGAGTAAACATTCTTTTTCTTTGTAAGCATACTTGTTCTTTTTTCAGCAATAATTGCAATGAGACTATGATTGCTTTTAAGTATTTGGGCTGCTACACGCGCTCCTGAAGGGCGATCCGTTCTCGTAAAAAGAATAACGTTCATAGAGTAATCTTTCTCTTATTTCATTTCAGATAACAGCTTCTTAAATTCATTCGTGTAATCATTCCATGAAAAGTGCTCTTTGACATATTGTAAAGCAAATTGCCCCATTTCGGAGGACAGATCATTATTGCACAATAGATTAGTAATTTTATCTGCGATATCTGCACTGTTTTCAGGGTCAACTAAAAATCCCGTTTTTCCATTAACAATAGCCTCCGGGATTCCACCGGAACGCCCGCCTATCACGGGTTTTCCACAAGCGTTTGCTTCAATAAAAACAATGCCAAACCCCTCTACATGACCGTCACTGTCAACTTCCCTACTTGGCATGATAAAGACATTACTGCAATTATAAAAAAATTGAAGATCTGAATTTGATATTTCATCAGTAAATAAAACATAGGGATCAAGTTTTTTGTTCTTTATAATTTTTTCTAATCTATTTTTCTCAGGGCCTTTGCCTACTATAATATACAATATTTCAGGGATCTTTTGAGCGACCGTAGGCAGAGCATCTAAAACCATATCATGCCCTTTGCGATGCACGAGGCGTGAAACACTTAAGAGTATTTTTCTGTTTTTAAGGGAATATTTATTAAGAAATGCATCCGGTACTTTTAAAGGTTTGAAGAATGATGTATCTACCCCAGGGTAGACAACAATAATCTTATTGTTTTTAGCTCCAAACTCAAGTAATAGCTTTTTGACATATTGGCTGCATGTTACAATTGCGTGGGCATTTCTATAAACATGAGAATATATTTTTCTTACAAGCACATTGTCTTTAAATTTCATAAATTCATATCCTTGTGCGGTAACAATATAATCTAATTTTAAGAACGTCTTAAGTAAAACGGCAATAAAGCCCCCATATCCAACATTTGTTGCTATTATTTTGTTTATTTTATGTTTTATAACAACATAGGGTACAATAAATAAAAGAGGAATGAGTTTAATATATCCATAGTCATATAATGGCGAACGATAGATCTTAAATTTATGCGTTTGATCATATTTAAAATCATTTTTAGCAGAAGGTCCAATAACAATAAACGTATCCTCATGATCAAGTGATAAGTGTTCAGCAAGTTCTTTCGCTAATGTTGTTATCCCATCCTTATGGGGCGGGAAATCCATAGATATTAACAATGTTGCCATAGTATATCCTTTTCTACTCGTAATCCAATGTTCCAAACAGTTTGTTTCCCGTACGTATTATTGTTCTTCCCAGCATAGACTCTGCGCATAAAAAAAACAGATCTAATGCCCCGTTGAGCTTTGCTCTTAGCGTAAATAGTGTATCGCTTGATTCAACGCCGATTCGCCTGAGAGTGTAAGTATTGCTCCTGTTGGTGTTCCAACCATACTGAGCCATAAAACCGGCTTTAAAGCCTGCTTTTTGCAGGAATTTAGGCCATTTATTATTAAAATCAGACTTTGTTCCAAAAGGATACGATATGAATACAGTCTTTCGCTTCAGTTTATTCTCTATTGTTTGCTTTGATTTAAGGATTTCTTCGTTAAAGATGGTATCAGTACACGTGGACAATCGACAATGTGATGATGTGTGTGATCCAATAGATATAATTGTTGGATCCATACTTTTTATTTGGTTCCAGTTCATCAAGTAGTTATTTTCTCGGATATCTTTTATGTCATGGTGGAGTATGTCTTCGGTGCCAATATAGTCTGAAATAATAAATATTGTTGCCGGAACAGAATATTTTTGGAGGACGGGGTATGCACAAGTATAATTATCCATATATCCATCATCAAAGGTTATGCTGACAGAATGATTTATTAAAATAGTATTATCAGATAAGGTTTTGCATCCTTCGTCGATGGATATAATAGTATAGTTATCTTGCAAATATTTTAGATGTTCTTCAAAAATATGTGTTTGTATGTTTGTTTCATGGACTCTTTTATCCCCCACGCTATGGTACCTCAAGATTCTCCACGTATTTTTGTTCCAGAAAAAGTGAGCGAATATTGGAATACAAAATAGATATCCCAATATCGCAAAAATAGTAAGAATACATTTTTTAATAAAAACTTTTGTTTTCATAAAATTATTTTATTGGTATTTTTGAAGCCATAATTCCAACATCAAGAGAGAAAAAATATGATGACCTAGATTTCTTTTTCCGTTTTGATGCGACTCTAGTAATGTATTTATAAAATCGTGATTAAGATATTCACTCAAACGGGCATTTTTATCTAATAAGATCTCTTTAGCATAAACCTTTAGCTCATTTCTAAACCAGTCATGTATCGGAATAGAAAAACCACTTTTCCTTTGTTTTGTTATTCTTTTTGGAAGCTTATCTGAAAACGCTTTTTTTATTATGTACTTTGTTGTTAATCCATTGATTTTATAGTGAGATTGAATAGATGTAGCATACTCCATAACCCTATGATCTAGGAACGGAACTCTTACTTCAAGTGAATTTGCCATACTCATCCTATCAACTTTTTTTAGCGTATCATCCGGCAGGTATAAAGATGCGTCCACATACAACATAGCGCTCAATGGATCAAGGTCCTTAGCCTCATTAAATTTATTCAAAACAGTATCATATGAAGAGTAGCCCGAAAGATCCTTGCAAAATTCTTTATTGTACAGATTGCTTTTTAAAGCATTATCAAAACAAGTAATACGCCTTAGAAATCCGCTACCAAGATCATCAGCCCCAGATAATGCCATCCGCACAAGCTTATCCATGAAAACCGTATTTATGGGGATGCTCTTAATAGATGCACTGAGTCCTCTGCGTATGAATAAAGGCAACATTCTATACCTGTTTAAAAGTAAATTAGCTTTTGTCCAGGAATAGCCTCCAAAAAACTCATCTCCACCGTCTCCTGATAATGCTACCGTAACATGTTGCCTTGTTAATTGTGACACTATATAGGTTGGCACAATTGAAGAATCTGCAAAAGGTTCGTCAAGATATTCAACAAGCTTAGGAAGTAAATCTATCATATCTGGTTTGACTTTGAATTCGTGGTGATCTGTTTTATATAACGTGGCAATTTCTCTGGCATATGAAAGCTCATTATAGGCAGCATTATCAAAACCAATTGAGAATGTTTTTACATTGTCGCCTATAAGTTCGCTCATTATAGCAACAACAGTGCTTGAATCAATCCCTCCACTTAGAAATGCCCCAAGAGGGACATCGCTTATAAGCTCTTCACGAACAGCATCTTTTAGTAATGAGTATACCTTATCAGTTATATATAGTTCATCAGTATTTGTTTGTGTTTGTATCTTATTGTTTTTGTAGCATGAGAGTAAATCCCAATAGCAGGTGATATCGACACGTCTGTTCTGAGATATAAGCATATGTCCCGGCATAAGTGATTTTATGCTTGAAAATATTGTTTGCGGGGATGCTGTGTAATTAAACGAGAAATAGTCGTCTAGCGCACAAGGATTGATTTTTTTATTAACTAATCCAGAGTTTAGTATGCACTTCATTTCAGAACCGAAAACAAGATAACTGTCACTATAAGAATAATAAAGTGGTTTTATCCCGATACGATCTCTTATAAGTATGAGTTTCTTTGATTTTGTATCGTGCAAAGCAATTGCAAACATACCGCGTAAATATTGTGGAAAATCCATCCCGTATTCTTCATACAGGTGGACAATGGTCTCCGAATCGGTTTTTGTTAGAAATATATGCCCTTTTCTTTCTAAATCATTACGCAATTCAAGAAAATTATATATCTCGCCATTAAATACTACGGCTATAGTTTTATCTTCATTAAAGATAGGCTGTTTACCCCCATCAACATCAATAATAGAAAGACGCCGCATTGCTATGCCAATAGAATTGTGAATAAATACTCCATCGCTATCAGGTCCACGATGATATATTGATTCATTCATTTTATGGAGTGTTTCTGAAGGAAAAGTTTGTTGCTGTGAATGAAGGGCAATACCACATATTCCGCACATGTTAATTTACTCCACGGGCCTCTATTTTATTTATAAAATTCTGAGTGTCTTTGTATTCTGGATATTTTTTTGATAAAGATACGCAAATGCTGTTCCAACAGCTAAAAGCGTTATGAGAGATCTCATCCCGCTGTACGCATCTACGACTTCTAACCTTGTGTATTGTTCATATTCTTGAATTTCATAGAATACATTTTACATCATTTTTTGTGAAAAATCAAGGAATAACAGAGATAAATAAGATTAACGTGTTGTATCGGGGTTGCCTTTAATACCGTAGGTTATATATCCATAAATAAATCCGAATAAATATGACAGGCTTGTGCAAAATGCAACAAATCTAAAATGCAGTAAATGGTCAAGCACTCTTAAAGGGTATCGTAGAATTCTGTACAGAAATTTTCTTTTAACAATGAAATCTCCCCTTCCTGAATCCGTTTCATATAGATATTGAGGATAAAAAAGTTGGATATAACTTGAGCCCATGCCGTTACGAAAAAATTTTCTTATTATTTTCCCAAACGTTTTTGGTGGCAAATGGTAAAAGTGCGTATTTGGGACTAAAACAATTTTATAGCCGGCATTTCTTAATCGTACTCGTAAATCTGGATCTAAGCCTCTTATAATTTCTTCTCTTTCAGCACCTACCTCAAAAAAAACTTCTTTAGGCAAAATACAGCAACCATGACAAACAAAATCACTTTCTGTCACGGTCTCTACTATCGGTGATGTATATCTGGGTATTTCAAGCATTACACGTTTTTGTATCCAATTTGCTTTATCCCAAACAGCAAGTGAAGCTCCAGCCATACCAATTGCTTTATCTTCTTCTGCCACATGCACTAGTTTTTCAAGTACGTCACTATCCCCCAGGATAATGTCATCGTCCATGATAACGATATACTTACCCGTTGCCTCTTTTGCCCCATTATTTATGGCTCTTCCCTGCCTATTATCCCCTACCTTTAGAATTACTTCACAATTCTTATAAGTTTGTTCTTTTATTTGTTCTAATAGATTAGGCAACATTCCATCTCTATCGCCGTCAATTGTCGGTATGATGATAGATATTTTAGGGGTGTTAGTCGTCGTCATAAAAATAACCTTTAATGTGCATTTCAGTATAACATCGATATAAAGCGCAATGCAATTATTCCGAGTATTTTTCTAAATATAATTTAGTATAATTATTTACCATAGACTCTACGCTATAGGTATTAACAATTTTTTTGCGTGCTTCTGAACCAATGTCCTCACATACTTTTTTATTCTCTATTAAATAGTTCAGCGTATCTAAAAAACTTTCCTCATCATTATCATCGATGAGGAACCCATTTGATTTATGATCAATTATTTCAGGAATACCACCAACTCTAAAGGCAATCACAGGAATACCTGCTGCCATAGCTTCCAGAATCGCGTTTGGAAATCCTTCAGTATGAGATGTAAATGCAAATATATTAATAATTGCTAATAACTTGGCAACATTATTAGTGGTGTCTATAAATGTCACGTTTTCTGTTATATGTAATAGTTGTACTTGCTGCATACATTTAGCTTTTAATGGACCGTCTCCAGCTAATAAAAAATGAATATCATCTCTTTTTGACAATATAGTTTTTGCGATGTCGATAAATGTTTGCTGGCCCTTAAAATAGCCAAAATTAGCTATCATACCAATGATTATTTTATCACTTTGTATTCCGTAGGTGTTTTTAAGTTTATGGGGGGCACCAGGTGTTGCTTTATTGTTTGTTTCGAGACCATTATATATAACATGAACTTTTTTTGTAGATGCATGCTCGTTTTCTAAAGTGTAGTTTCTTACCGCGATAGAATTTGCTACGATTACATCAGAAAATCTATTTGCTATGATTTGAATGATCTTATGATGCAGTTTTTTCCATACGGGGATTTGCCTGCGTGAAGAAATGATAGTTTTTACCTTCCCAATTCGTGCTGCGATATTTGCATAAAGGTCAAATCCAAATAAAAATGTATGGATGATATGAATATCATATTTTTTGATTATTTTTGTTAGGGAATACAATGCAATAGGATTATAAATAGAATGGATTCTTAAGTTGATTATTGGGATATCTAGATCTTTAATCCATTGAGATAGGCATCCCTCCTCTTTAATGCAGCATACAACGGGGTTAAATTTTGTTTTGTCTAAGTATTTTAGCAATAGAAAGAGTTGCTTTTCCGTGCCTCCGAGGCGAAGAGCAGGCAGTATATAGAGTATGTTGATCTTTTTACTCATGTAATGATCTTAATATTGATGTTAGTTTTGTGGCGTTAACATTCACTGAATATTTGTTATTCACTGTCTGTGAACCATTTTCTATAAATTGTTTTCTTATTGATACATCAGATAATAGTGCTGTAAGCTTTAAAGTCCATTCTTCGTTAGTATTCGCAAGATAACCATTAATCCCATCTTCTAGAATATCAGAGTTAATACCAACAGGCGAACCAATTACAGGAATTCCATAAGCCATATACAATAGTAATTTTAAGCCACACTTTCCTTCTGTCCATCTATCCTGTTTAAGCGGCATGACGCCTATATCAAATGATGAAAGTAAAATATGTTCATTATCATAACTCCACTTTTCAAATTCCACGGGATAACCTTTAAACAAATTCAAATCAACATAGTCTAAATCGGTACTTACAATTTTTAATTGAAATCTATAGCCATTTAATGCAAGCCTATTTAAAGGCTCAGAAAGTATGTTTAAGTACTGGTTAGTACTTCGCGTTCCAGACCACCCTATTGTAAATGTCTTACTCAATGGGCAAGCAGGTTTGATAGGAGATTTACATCTTTCCGTATCTACTGATGTTGGAATATAAAATACATTGCTATTTAAGGTCTTAGCATATCTTTCTAAATAGTGATTTCCCGCAATAACGGCTTTAGATCGTCTGATAATATTTTTGATCTGGTCTTTATCCTGAAGAATGGAGAAGAATTTAAAGAAACCAGATGGTGGCATTATGTGTACAGCATCATCATAGTCATAGATAACATTCTTATTGAAATAAAACAGTAAGCTATCTAAACCACGCAATGAAGAGCTACATATAGCTTTTTGAATAAATACTGCATCGTATTTATAAGAACTAACTATATCTTTTAACCGATTAATTGCTTCAATAATAGTATATAGTCTATTCAAAGACCTACGTTTTGATAAATACAAATAACTAAATAGATTTTTTGGAACAGCAGGCGATACGGTATAGGAAATGCCTGCGTTTTTAATATAACGTAAATACTGCCATACTCTGAAACGAGTACTAGGTTGAGGCTCTGGATATAAAGTAAGAATAAGAATTTTCATTTATAATTATCAATACTGTTTCGTACGTTAGAATATACACTTTCAAATTATAGCTTAATCATGCAATATTAATGCGGTCAATTATTTATAGTATTGAATAAGCAATTACAATGTTAAATACACTTGATTAGCATTGGTTATATATATTTAATAATTTCTGCACAGAATTATCCCACGAATATTTAATAGCCGTAGCGTAACCATTTTTAATTAAATGTGAGCGAAGCTTTTTATCATTCATGAGAGAATGCATCCCATCCGCGATGTGATTTACATCCAACGGATCAATTAATACTGCTGAATCACTGCATATTTCTTTGAGTGAAGTATTGTTCGAGGTTATAACGGGACATCCACATGCCATTGATTCCACGGGAGGCATCCCAAAACCTTCATACAGTGATGGAAAAACAAATAACTCTGCATAATTATATAATGTTCTTAAATCATTATCGTCCACATAACCGGTAAATATTATATCTGATTCTATGTTTTCGGCTTGAATTATTTTTATAAGCTCTAGCTTATATTCATGGTTGTATTTTCCAACACTTCCCACAATTATCAATTTGTGAGGAATCTTATAATTCTTTTTAAGTAAAATAAATGCTGCTATCATATTTTTTAAGTTCTTTCTAAAATCTATTCCTCCGACATTTAGGATATATGGAGTTCGGATATTATACTTATCAAAAATAAGAGATTGATCTTCTACTGATATCTCACTTTTGTAAAAAATATTATTATCGACCCCACTGTATGCCACTCTAATTCTATTTTTTTTAATACCCAACGTATCTATTATATCGTTCTTGGAATAGTTTGATACTGTTATAATGCAACTTGCATTTCTTTTGATAAGTTCAATATGTTTTTGGTACGTAAAATACTCCTCATCACTAGAAAAAAACTTTTCTGGATATTTGTATGGTGTAATATCATGTAAAGTTACCAGTGTTTTACAATACGATGAATTCCAAATATCAGCGGTTGGAAAATGAAAAATATCTAAGTCTTTGAAGAATAATTTTCCATACCATTCCATATGGCTCTTTCTAATAAAATGAAATCTCTTGTGCAATTTCTCTCGGATAAAATTGCTTCCTAATTCGTATTGCGAGACATCATTATTTGTAAAAAGTCTATATTGATTAACTTTGTCTATTTTCGAAAGGTGTTTAATTATCTCTTCAGTATGCCGATCCATACCTCTACCGGGATTAAGTCTTCTTGCATCGATCCCTATTTTCATGCATATACCCTTTATTTTATTGAATAAGCTACTGATTAGGTAATAATCTTACGAATTCTGGTTGCTTATTTGGCTCATCTTCATCCGCTTTCATTTTTCTATATACAAAGCATATAAGTCCCATGTGAAACCAAAATGGCTCCATAGTTCGAATAAGAATAAATACCGATAATGTTATTCCATTCACCATATATGCTACGGTTCCGGCAAATAGACCAATAGATAGATGCTTGATAAAATTATCATCCGTATTTCGAATTACTTTTATGATTGTGTAAAGTGCTACAAATAAAAGGAGGATAAATATTACAAAGCCAACTATTCCAATGGATGTTAGTTCCATAAAATATTGGTTATCTACACCTCCAAGGTCAAATGAGCCTGGCCCATTGCCTAAAATAGGGTGCATTTTCCATTTACGTATTGCTTTTTCCCACATTCCAAGCCTATCATCCCATGATGTCATGCCTACCGTTTCTTGTGTCAAAAGAGTGTTAATAGAAAAGATTCTATCAAGGATCTTTTGTGGTAAAAGCACCTTAAAAAATATGGCGAAGCTTGCAAGAGGAATCAATAATATCCTATACCCTTTAAATAATGTTAATGTCAAAACCCCTGCAGCCAGAGCTATATATCCACCCCTCGAAAATGTGAGAAAAAATGGGACTATGATCATAACTGCAAGTAAATAGAAAGGAATACTCCTAACCTTAAATTTGTAATGCACTATCATTGATAATGTTAGGCACAAATTCATTACAAAATATGATGCGATTGTATTTGCCTCACCTAAATCAAAAGGGCCATGAAAACGCTCTGGCATTTGACCTACAAAAATCATTCCAAAGCCCCATAAACAAGTAAGTCCACATACTAATAATGACAGCATAAAAAAGAATTTTACGTCTTTGATTTTCTCAATATTATTTAATACGAGAAAAAAGATAAACGCATATTCAATTTTTTTAAGTGTAAATAATAAAGTAGTTGTTACTGATACAGTTCCGTGGGCAACACCATTAATCGATGATAATATATTTATGAGTAGAAATAACAGCATTATCATGTTTACTGGACTTCTTTTCCATGTTACTTCTTCAGATAAAAATGCCATTTTTGCAAGCCAACCAAAGATAATAGTGATGATAATAAGGTCATCTAAACGAAATGTCATTGCTCGTCCGGCAATATCCTCCTTAGAGAGTAGTAGTTCAGGCGAAAAAATTACAAGGAATATGAGAACAAACATACCCCAGCGCACATCATAGAGGGTAAGAAAAAATAGAATAAAAAGTCCAAGTGCTCCAAAAATTACTGTAGGTGAATAAATATTTATTATGCGTCCGAAGTAAAATAAAAAAGCTACTAATACAATGAAAATAATTGGTTTAAGTATGTTAGGTGATTTGGCCATAAATTAAAGTCCGTTCTTACCTCTAAAATAAAAATAGGGACAGCTAATTCCGTCCCTGTGTGATTGAATAATATATAAACATAAATTAATCTATTATAGAGTTATTTTTTCATAGCTCCTTTTTTATCTGAGCTATAATAGTAATAATAATACCCTTCTCTCGTAACATCAACAGCATTAAAGACAATACCGACAACGTATGCATCGATTTTTCTTAGCAGACTTAACGTTCTCATGGCAGCATCACGGGGTGTTTTATCAGCTAATATTACCAACAGAATTCCGTCTACCATCGTAGATAATATAGAAGCATCTGTTACAGTTAGAACTGATGCTGAATCTAAAAATATAATATCAAAGAAATTAGATTGTTCTTTAAGCAGGTCTTTCATTTTTTCAGTCCCAATCAATTCAGACGGATTTTTTGGGATATGTCCAGCAGGTAAAACAGTAAGGTTATCAATGCCGGTTCTCACTAATGCTTTATCCCAACTGTAATTACCGCGCAAAACATCCGATAATCCAGGATCTTTATTGATATTCAGCATACTGTGTACAGCGGGTCTTCTCATATCTGTATCCACTAAAAGGACATTATTCCCAATTTCTGCCAATGTAATCGCAAGATTTACCGCAGTTAAGGTTTTTCCTTCTTCTGGACGACAGCTTGTGACAAGAATGGTCTTTAAGTTCTTATCTTTGTTAATATAATTTAAATTTGTGCGTAAAGTCCTATAGGCTTCTGTGATTGGAGATCGTGGATCACTGTGAGCAATAATCTTCGATGATATTTGAATCTGTTGCTGTTTTAAATGTTCATTAATTTCTTCTTTCATAAATTAGCACCTATCTATTCTTGTTTTGATGGAGAATATGATTCGCGTGCAGGTATTTTAGGTATAACACCTAAGACTTGCACATTTAAATATCTTTCAACTTCACTAATACTTTTCAGCGAAGTGTCTAAATGTTCTAATAAGAATGCCATGCCAATACCAATAAATAAACCTAATAATGCACCTAAAATACCTTTTTGAGCTTCGGAGACTTCAATTGCATGTTTAGGAAGTATGGCAAGATCAATAATTCTAACGTTACCACTTTCCATGGATTCAGCTATTTTTATTTCTTCTAATTTCTCGAGTAGTGTGAGATATGTTTCCTCACTGATCTTTAGCTGGCGGGTTAATTTTAAATATTCTGCCTTTTTACTGGCAAGATCGTTGAGCTGTTCAGTGAAATCTTCCATTTGCTTCTTTAGCGCGTCTTCTCTGACTTTTAATGCCTTAATAACAATTTCAAGATTAATATGTTCATTAAGCAAGTTTTGATAATTTGCCCAGGGATCAAGACTGGGCAAACCCTCTTTGGATACTATTGAAAATTCTGCACGTAAATCTTTTACTGTTGCATCGATTTCTTTTTTTAATTCTATAAGTGCAGGATGCTTGTCCGTATAATCTCTCAACAATAACGATCTTTGCAACTCTAAAGATATAAGTTTTTCACGTAATCCTTCCATTATAGTTGATTGAACATTTGCTAAAGAAGGAACAGCTGTTATATTTAAATCTGAAAGCTGTTGTTTTAATGCTTGTAATTTTGACTCCGTAATTTCTCGTTCTGATTTTGTATCAATATAAGTATTTTCAATAATTGAAAGCCGTTGAATCTCTTTCTCAATAGTTGTATATTGTTCTTTTGTTTTAAATGATGTTAGTTTATCTTCAGATTCTTGTAATTTCTTTGCGTATGAATCTACTTGTCTCTCTATAAATTGTCTTGCAGTTTGTGTTTCTTGACTGCTTGCTTTCATACTTTGTGATACAAAAGCTTTCGCGACAGAATTGGCAATATCTCTTGCTTTTATTGGAGTGCCTGCACGTACTTTTATAACGAGCAAATTCGTGTTACCTACCCTGCTTACTGAAATACTTTTTCTGATATGATCAACAACATTCCCAGAATTAAGCCACTCTGCTTCCCCGCCTCTTTCTTTAACAGCTGACATCATATTAAGCTTAAGAAATTTCACCGCATTGTCCGCAACAGTACGACTGGTAATTAATTCAGCCTGTGTTTCCAGCTGAGTGCTTTTCAAGGGAGATGAAAGACCCTCTAAAAGTGGCGTTGATTGAGCAGGATTTTCAATCAATACCGTAGTAAATGCCTCATAAACAGGAGGAGGTGTTGGCGCAAATATAAGAGAGGAAATGGTAACCGTAAAAACACATAAGAGTATAATCCACTTTCTCTTATACAGTATTAGTAAATAATCACGTAATGTAATCTCTTTTAAATCAACCATGGTATATTCCCTTATTCACATTATGTTATTTTAACATTTGATTTACTTCGGACTTATCTAATAATTTTGCCTTTTCTTGCTTTTGTTTGCTATGCATGGGGACCTTTTCATTATCGTTTACATCTGCTTCGTGTTTAAGAATGAATTGTCCGCTGTCTGCTTTGAAATTGTATGGACTATGATCAATTTTGAACTTAAGTATTTTTTCTCTCTCTTTCATTGAAGCTTGCGTAATAGTTCTTTTAATTTCATCATCCAAAATCCGAGGAGTGATAAAAATTATGAGTTCATTTTTTTCTATATCTTCAGATTCTTGTCTAAAGAATGTACCAATAAAAGGTATATCTCCTAGTATGGGTATTTTATTGGTACGATTAATCTTCTTCTCATTGATTAAACCTCCAATTACTAATGTTTTGTTGTTCATAATATTTACTTTTGTAGTAGCTTTACGGGCAACTCTGATGGGTACATTTTCGTTAAACCCTTGTATGAAAGATACTTCAGGGGCTACTTCTAAGTTTATTTTTCCGTTATCTCTAATATGCGGTGTTACCGGCAGAAGTATTCCATAATCAAGAAACTTTGTTGTAAACACAAAACTGTTAGATCCGAGAACAAGACCGCTTCCAGATAATTCTCTATAGGGATAGGATGTTATGATCTGTATATTTGCTCTTTGGTTGTTTTCTACAACAATTTTAGGATTAGCAACAATTCTTCCCTTATTTTGACGAACCATTGCATTAATATACGAAGAATATTTGTGCTTTGATATTACTTTTCCGAAAAAGAAATTACCGCCATCTCCAAGCTGCGGCATTAAAATGTCACTAATCTGAGTAATATTTCTACCTATATTTCCAGTTTGGCCAGCGGCTACTGCCATCGGAAGAGAAACGGGAGTATTATATTTACCCATAAAATCATCACGGCTTATATGCTGCATCATTAGATCGAATTGGAGATCATTGTCATTGGTGATAGTGAGTTCAATGATCTCTGCCTCAATCAAAACTTCTTGTGTTCTTTTATCTAATGACTCCAGCTCATTTACGAGATTGGTGATTTCTACTATTTTTGCGGCAGTATCTGAAATAATAAGTGAATTTGAACCTATATCTGATGCAAGTGTTCCGTTGTCAGAAAGTGCGCCGGAAAGTGCATCTATGAGACTTTCGGCATTAGAGTTCTTGAGTGGAATTATTTTTGTTAGTATCTCTGGCTCTTCATCATACCCCATTGATGATGTTTGTGTCATTTGTGATGCATACCCGGCTTTAACCTCAAGTTCCGGGTTTTTTATATATGTACGAAGTGCTGTTAACAGATCCTTTTTGAAGGTGTTGTATGTAACCCCTTCAGCCTTCACTTCCCCCACAAGAGGTAGTGTAACATTTCCATCTTTTGATACAGTCACCACTCTATCGAGATCTGAATGCCTCTTGACTGTAATTATAAGACTATCCCCGCTCCGAATAACATCATCTGCGCTCGCAATCAATGTATCAGTAACACTGATCAATGAAAAAGATATAATAAAAACACATAAAATTAAACGATGCATCTGACTCCTTATTGACATAATTCCCCCATTATTTATTTTCAATTTTATATTTCTCGCCTTCAATGATTAATAATCTCTTGCGTGCCTTTTCCATCCACTCCAACGTAGATGATTTATTTAGGGCAGCTTTCATATAAAACTCTTTGGCTTTAGTCATATCTTCTAGACGTTCATATGCATATGCTATTTCATATAATTCATGTCCGTCAGAAATATTATTGTTATTTCTCAGCATTTCCTCATAGATCTTTATAACATCAGTATATTTATCAGTTTTTTTATAACAATTTGCAATATTTTCTAAAGAAGCGTTCACTATTTCTTTTTCCGGATTAACTTTCATTGCTTTTCTGAACTCTTGAATTGCCTCATCATATTTATTTTCTTTTGCTAAAATATTGCCGAGCCAATGATATGAATAACCTGCTCGCTGACTGTCAGGAAACATAGATATTACCTTATTATATTTCTCCTTAGCGCTTTTATTATCACCGAGTATCTCATAACACGCTGCAAGAAAATAATAAGCGTCTTCAACAAGAGGGTTTTGAGGGTATTTTTTAATAAATTTACGATAGTAGATTGACGCGTTTTTGTAGTCGCGAAGAGAGTGGTATTTTGAAGCATTATTATATATATACTCAGAGCTGGATGTTTTTTTATAGTACATAAATGAGAATAGAACTACCGCGCATAAAACTAGAATAACGATAGTCTTTTTTGTTAAACTTTTTCTATGAATTTCAGCAACTTGCTTTTTCTTTTCATGCTTAATCTTTTCTTCAAATATCTCTCTATCTTCTTTTTTTAAATCAACAAGGTAGTTATCATCCATATCTTCCGGTTTCTTTGCAATACCTATATGTCTTTTTAATTTTCTCGCACGATCGCTTTTTTCAATTTGCATAGCACGATTTGGCGGGCCGTACATGATTACGATGAAATCTGTTCCATTATCAAAGAATTTTGGATCTGGAAGATTCAGTTCTTTTAGAGAGTTTTTTATGCGGGTAACACCGGTGCCGAGTTTTTCAACATATTTACCCATATAATATAGCGCTTCCATCAGGTTTCGATTACGTAAAAATTGTATGTTTTCAATATTCGTAACTGTTAAAGATGAAGTTAATCCCCCCGGAGAATAGAATTCAAGTCTATCATCAAACATGTATACCCGGCACGTTGATCCTGTCATACTATAGTCTCTGTGAATAAGTCCATTGACAATAATTTCACGAACAGCATCGAGAGGATATTCTGGAATATCAGTTCTTTTTAGCCCTTTAACTGTGCCATATAATTTCATGTTTCTGACAAAAAATAACTCTGCCGCGTTAATAATTTCTGGAATTGTCCCTCGTATTTCCTTCTGTTCAATTATGTGCCCTGCTTTATTTGTTCCAGAAAATTTGACCATCTTGAGACTGCTTGCCCATAAATATTTCTGAGGATTTTTGCCAAATAATAGCAGTCCGGCAATGGTCGGATGTATTTTATTTCCTACCTTTTTGATAAGATTCATTTCTAAAAGTATTGACTCTGCGGTCCCATCGCTTGATTTAATATCTCGATTATTAAGGACTTTACTTGCGAAATCCTCAATAAGGTCTTTATCTAAGTCATCATATGTCGATTCTAATACTGGGGTTTCATCGTAATCTTGTGTATATTTCTTATCTGCTGTATCATCCATAATTTTTAACCCTCACCGAATTTTTTAAAATGTTTTCTTTCCTGCTCAACATCTTTCCTCATCCAGCCTTCAATATTTTTCATAAGATGGTAAAAATCAGAAAGTGTTACCTTATCATCATCGCGACTGACAGACGATGTTGCATGGCCTCTAATCTTATTGACATACACATTATACTGAGAGTCTGTCATAGAGGCTTTGTTATAAAAATATCCTGCAATAAGACCCAACATAAGACAACCAATGACGATTAAGGCATATTTATTAAGTAAAATATGTTTAATATAATAGTCGATAGTTTCCCTTTTTCGAGCAATCTTTGAAATATAATCTTTTTCAATCCGTTTTTTGTCTAATTCTATTTCCTGCGCATTCTGCTCAACCTGTTCTTTAAGGGCATACCATTTTTTTTGTATGAGCTGCTTTTGAGATACATCACTTTTCCCATAATAATTTTGCATTGTTTCCATATAAGGTAATTTGCCGAATTTAGCTCTATGGAGAACGTATTTTATTAGCGATAAGAGGTAATCAATATCAAAAGGCTTTGTTATATAGTCAAAGACACCGTAGTTCTCTGCTTCTATAACTGCATCTTTTCTTTTCCCGTATGCGGAGAGGATAATAATACTGACGGTATGATCTTTTTTGCGGATTCGTTTGATAGTCTCAATGCCATTAATGCCGGGCATCATCACATCAACCATTATGAGGTCAAATTTGTCCTTTGAAGCTATCTCCACGCCTTTTTCCCCACCAGATGCTGTCATTACATCGTAACCTTCTGATGAAAGGATATCCTCAATCAACGCTGAAATAGATTCTTCATCATCTATAACAAGAATCTTTATTAGCGTGTTATTAGTTTCTTTCTTTGTGTGATTCGATGGCATTATTTATTACCTGTTCAATAATATTAATGTCAAAAGGCTTGCCTATTTCCCCATAAGCTCCAAGTTTTATTTCGTTGAGATCTGTTTCCGGTGACCCATATGCAGTTATAATAATGACAATTGCAGTTGGATTGATGTCCTTCATTTGCTTAAGAACATCAATCCCATTGGCCTTTCCCAACTTTAAATCAAGGAGGACAATATGCGGTTTGAGTTCTTTAAATTCGTCAATAGCCTCCAGAGCAGTTTCTGCTGTTTTGATGGTGTATCCCTTTAAACTAAGCATATCAAACAACAGTGTGCGAATATTTTCTTCGTCATCAACAACAAGAATTTTTATATTTTCATTATTCATAATAGCCTCAATTACAGGGTAATTTTATTGTAAATGTCGTTCCTACACCAATTTTACTGTGAACGCATAACTCACCGCCAAAGTTCTCTATAATATTTTTACTTACAGCCAGTCCTAATCCTGTACCGCTTCCTACTTCCCATTTTGTGTAAAATGGCTCAAAAATGTTTTCAATATCTTTCTTATCTACACCCACACCTGTATCTTTAAACTCGATATCCAAAAAATCATTTTGATGAGTTGTTATAGTTAAATCCCCTCCGCTTGACATTGCTTTCACCGCATTCAAAATTATATTGATAACGACCTGCATAAACTGATCGCCGTCAATTTGTATCTTCGGGATATCAGTATCATATCTTTTATACAGTGAGATGTTTCCCTTTTTTAGGTCAGCTGTCAATAAATTTAATGAATTATCTATTACATGATTAATATCAGACAGCTGAGTTTTTGTTTTATTAATTTTTGCAAAATTAAGCAAATTATTAAGAATTCTTGAAATCCTTTCTACTTCACTTTTTACAACAGTTAATATTTTTGTGGTATTTTCATCAGTAGCACTACGCATAAGTTGTTGCACTCTGCCATAAATCGATGTGAGAGGATTATTTATTTCATGAGATAAATTTGCTGCCAGTTTACCTATCGCGGCAAATTTTTCTGATCGAATCAGTTGCTCATGTGTTTTTTTGACTTCGGTTTTCGCGTGCATTAAGTGTTCAATAAGCTGCGCATTATCTATAACGGAGGCTATTTGAAAGGCAAGTGGCTCTAATATCTTTCTATCTTCTTCGTTGAAGGGTTTTTCATTGATCTTATTATTTATATTCAATACGCCTATCACCGTATCTTTGATCTTGAGGGGAACACATAAAAGTGAAGAGGTTAAATATCTCTCTTTGTTTCGTTCTTTAAATCTTCCATCATCAGCGATATTGGAAATCAAAAGCGATTTTCCCTCGGCTAACACCCATCCGGAAACACCTTCTCCAACTTTAATACTTGTTGAATCAATAATATTCTGCTGCAAGCCAGCGGCTTCTTTTATTTCAAGTTCTCCCGTAGCATCATTTATAAGCATCAGTGAACATATTTTTACTTTCATTGTGTAGGTAATTAGTAACACGATCATTTTAAATAATGTTTCAAGATTAAAAACTGAGCCGGTAATTTTACTTGCTTCATAAAGCAGGGATACTTTTAGATCTTTTTCTTTTATCAGTTCCAGAGATTGCGCATGGAGTATCTCATGCAGTTTATGGATTTCTGATGATGATCTGTTTTTTTCTGAAGCTCTGAGCACAATACAAGATATATATTCACAAGAGGTATAGTTTTCAATACATTCAAATGCACCTTGGGTTATATATTGAGTTATCTCCTTTTCAGAAGGTTTTTTGGTAACGATAATATACTCAAAAGATGTTGCATGATTCTTTTTCCATTGCAATAAATCGTTGATTTTATAATCGATAGAAGTAAGGTTTATAATGAGAACTGTTATGGCATTGTTTCTGATAGCATTAAACAGATTCTTGTTGTTATCTTCATGTAAAACTGAAAAAGTCTTTGGAAGTGTAGATGTTAAGTCTTTATAAATTCTATCGGTAGTGTCAAAAACCAATATATTTTCATTTGTAACAGAACGCGTATCAATATTTTTCATTTTTACCTGTTAAACTAGTTTATGTGTCGTTTAAATTATTAGTCTGATATTGTACAAACATTAGTGATGAAAATCAAGCAATATGTATAACAGACAACGATTCCGCAACAATACGCATAAGGTATGATTTTAAGCTTAATTAGAGGTTTTTAAACAAAGGGTCATATTCGCGAAAGGATTTCGCTTAAAAAATTGGATTACAAAAGACGATTATATCTA
>JAVCCP010000082.1 GCA_030765405.1 Candidatus Ancaeobacter aquaticus
CGAGGAAGATGGTCTTATATTTGTTTCCTGTGTAGATTGTTCCTTTTGTGAATGTTAGCAGTTTTTCTTATTGAGGGCTGCGCATTCATTATCACGCAGAGAGAGGAGTTCGTTATGTTATATATATTTACTGTTTTGCGTTTCTGTTTTTGGGTTTTTGTAGGTATGTTTGGGATTGCTCCTAGAGATGTTAGGAGGAAGGGTAGTTATTTGTATAAGGATGTTACTGATGATGGTGGTATATATCATTGGAGACGTACTATTAATAGAGATTATAGAAGATATTATCGTTTTATACGTCAGCATGGTGGTGTTGAGGGGTTCCTTAGTGCGCCCTGGCATCCATGGTTTTGTTATCGCATAGCTACGGAGACAGGGTTATGGGAGTTTGATACTAGAGATAGTAGTTATCGTCTTTTACAGTTGAGGGGTAAAAATATTTACCCCTCAAAATACTCTAAGTTCATAAAATCATTTCTGTAATTCTTGTTTTTCCCTTTGGCTTTAGGTCAGCTTCGCGTTGGTGAATACGTAGATATTGTTACAACACTAAATCTTGTTGACTTGTACATTACAATGATATATAACGCAAAATATGCAAATGAATCCAAAATATTACTATGATAGCTTTGTCAAGCCAAACTATGACGAATTCTGTGATGATGAGGGAAGTATAAGGAAGGCATTTAATGCGATTCTCAGCCTTTTTCATATGACAGATAACTATTTTAACTATTATAAACGTAGAGGGGATCCTAGAGTTGCTCTGTTTGGTGAGTTAAAAGACTTTCAAAAACACATGGATGGAATTACGCCATATTTCAATGATGTTCAGAGTATGGCCAATGCATATAAACACTTATATGCTAATTCTGGCAAGGCTCATGTTACTGTTGCTTCTGGCGGAGCTGTTTACGTTGAAGAAATTTCAGAAAATGACACCAGTTTAGATAATATTAACTTTGGGGGTAGTGTTTACACCGTTTATTATTTAAAAAAAGATGGTAATAGCATGCCGGTCATGGATGCTTTAAGTGGTATGATTAAAGCGTGGAAAAACTTACTTCAATAGATGTTCTAGTCGAAGACTGTGTGGGTGTGCAAAGAAACTATTTGTTTTTTACTCTAGACTGTAATTGAATGAAAGAGGTAATTTATGATCTGTAAAAGTGGTTCGGTGTGGCGAAAATGGGATTTACATTTCCATACACCATCATCATATGACTATGAAAATAAAGGTATTGCGAATGAGAAAATAATCGAGGTGCTGAAAGAAAGTGAAATTGCAGTTGTCGCGATAACTGATCATCATTTTATCGATGTAAAACGAATACATAAACTGCGAGAGCTGGCTAAGGGGGAGATAACAATATTACCAGGGATCGAGTTGCGTTCTGAATTGGGTGGGAGTACATCTATCCATTTTGCAGGAATATTCTCAGAGAATTCAGATATAGATACTATTTGGACAAAGTTGCAGGGGCAACTTCATTTAACGCCTAATGATGTTAAGGTAAAAGGTAACGATAAGGTATATTGTGATTTAGAAAAAGCAGCCAAGCTTATTTCTGAATTAGGGGGCATTGTAACAATTCATGCTGGGTCAAAAAGCAATACTATTGAGAAAATAACAAATGCTCTCCCATACAAAGAAGCAGTAAAAGAAGATATTGTAAAATCCATTAATGTTTATGAAGTTGGGAAGATTAGCGATATCGATGGGTACCGCACAAAAGTATTTCCGAGTATTAAGCGTGTAATACCAATGATTATTTGCTCTGATAATCACAATATCAATAAATATGCTTTAAAAAATAACTGTTGGATTAAAGCTGATCCGACATTTGAAGGGTTAAGACAAATTATTTATGAGCCTTCTAGTCGTATTTGTATTCAAGAAACAAAACCACGAGAGCCACTTTACAAATTGGAAAAAGTCGTATTTGACTTTCCTCTGGGCGTAAAAATCGTTGAGGAACCTTTTTGTTTAGAAGGGAAACATGAAATGTATTTTAACCCTCACTTGAACTGTATTATCGGGGGTAGAGGCACAGGTAAAAGCACAATATTAAATCTGATAAGTGAGAAACTAAGACCTGGGTCAACAGTATTCTTTAAGGAAATGATGGAAGAACGTAAACTAAGAATTCCAGATAGCAAAAGTATTTATGATTGTGTATTTGTAGATGATGACAAAGAAGAAAAATATATAGAATTTTTGAGTCAAAATGAGATAGAAACATTTGCTTTAGATCATAAGAAGTTTACCGATGCAATATATCAACGATTAGAAAAGTTAGATAAAAACGATTGTCTTAAGAATCTAGAAAATAAAGTTGGAGAGGAAATAAAACAAATTGATGAACAGATTGATCGTATCTTTGATAGAGCAACAAAAGAAAAAGAGATTTCCGATACGAGCAAAGAACTCGAAACTAATAAGAAATTAGTATCGTCATTACAAACGGATAAATATATAGAGCTAAGCGATAATCTGTCAAAATATGATAAAGACTTAAGATGCATTGATGTTAGTAAGCAAAAATTAGATTCATTTGTAGTAGATTTAGAAACTATTGTTGAAAAACATAAGAAAAGTGATGATGTGGTTCATAATACATATGGAGAAGCATATACCAAAGAAATTAGCAGAGCGTCGAAGGTGTTAGAGGAATTAAAAAAACAAGATTATGCAGATATAATACGACATCGTGAGAAATTGGTTAGGGAAATTAAAGATACTCGTAATGATTTAGAGAAATATTTAGAAGAACAAGGAGTTGTAAGAGAAGACCTAACCGATATAGCTTATGCAAACTCAAAAATTAATGAGCTAACTGTAAATCTTGAAGAGTTAAAGAATATAGCTCGGGATTTAGATGATAAAATATCAGACTTCAGTCCGGAGAAAATAGATGATGTGAAAAAAGAATTAGAAAATGAGATTAAGGCGCAGCTTGCACCGATATCAAAAAGATTGGAAATCCTAGGAGAGGAGGTTAAGCCGATATCGCTTCTCTATGGATTTCATGATGTAGATGCAAAAACTGTTTTGTTAAAGGAATTTCAACAAATATTTGTTTCTGACGAAAAAGAAATGCCAAAAAATGATATTTTGGCTGATTATTTATTTAAGATGCAGCCACTTGACGTTATGCAAAAAGATGAATTTATCGAGGCGATCAAGAATGGTAAGGAAAAAAACTTTATAAAAACGCAGAAATATCTTTTTGATACATTCAGTTATGACAGAAATTTTGAAATTTATAAGCTTCTAATTAAGAAAGTTTATGGAGACGTAAAACGCTTTAAGGTGATTAAAGTACTGTATGATGGTAAATCTCTCAACGATTCATCCTTTGGGCAGCGATGCACCGCTGCAATTGTTATTTTACTCATACTTGGAAATACTCCAATAATGATTGATGAACCAGAAGCTCATTTAGACAGCGCTCTTATTTCTAAGTATCTCGTCAAGTTAATAAAGGAAAAGAAGCAGACGAGACAAATTATTTTTGCAACTCACAATGCTAATTTTGTCGTCAATGGTGATGCCGAGTTAATTCAGTGTCTTGATATGGTGAATAAACATACGACGATAATTGACATGACGATAGAAGACCTTGATCATAGAGAGAAATTATGGGAATTGGAGGGTGGCGAGGAGGCATTTAAGCAACGTGGTGACAAGTATAGTGTGGAGTAATATTATAAGAAATGACATTGTGTTACTATGATTAAATTCTGAGAGCCTGATGTTGTGTGCGCTAAATGTGGTATCGATGTTATAAGATTAAAATAGTTAAGAGTTTAAAGAATTGAAAATGTTACTATTGTATTTATGGTACATAAAATACATATAAAAAAGAAACTTATAATTTGCTGGGAATTCGGGAAAAATACTTGAATTGTGTGAGGGAAAACAAAAAATGAATCAACAACAGATTGTTAAAGATATTTATAAGATTAATAAGCGAGTCTGTTTAAATTTATGGAACGTTGCTAATGTTAACAGCAAATTAAATGGTCTATCACCACACCTGATTTTACCACAAAAAAGAAGTGGCGAAATACGCGTAAGCGAGCAAGAAGCCAGAGTGTTGTATTGCAGTGTGTTAAATAATTTGAATTATTTCTATTCGATAGAGACCCCAACGGAGAATGTGTACCAGCAAAAAGGGAAAACCCCAGTGAGTGCATCTACTGATTTAAGTATGTTCATCAATAATGATAATACATTTGAGAAAGTGGTTAATGTTGAGTTTAAAGCCCATAACCCACAAGTTGAAGATATTAGAAAAGATATTGAAAAGCTTATAAGAGAAAATATAGCTGGAAATTGGTTCCATACTTTAAAAAACATCGGCAATAAAACTATTCCAACGTTATTTGATAAATTTAAAGATTCATTTCAGAAATGTTCTAAAAATATAACTAAAAAAGTATCTTTTGTATTTTGTTTTTGTGTGCTTGAAAAGAAATGGGCATGCACAAAAGAGTTTAGTTTTGATCCAAGCCATGATGATTTATCAACGTATATCAATGATTTCTTTGATCTTGAATATTCAGCAACAGCAAAATCAGGTTCTGTAAAAATCAATAAACTCAAGGGTTGGACATTGATTGAATAAATAATTTTTAAGCTAACAAGGTGTTGCTTCTAACCTTTTTTCTGATTATACAAATTTTTAAAGGGGTCAACTCCCTTTTAAAACAGTTTTATGTGTACTGCCTCAACTGTCATGCAGAGTTGCATGACAGGGAAGGGTGGGTTCACGAGAACGGAAAACGGAGGAGAAAATAAATGCACGAATTATATTTCGAGAAATGGATCGAATCATATTCGGAGTCTCTTCGCGGCGAATTTCACCGCGATGGTGTCATTAATGAAGAAGTCTTCTCAAATGAGAAGAGAAGAATCTTATTTGTCACCAAAGAACCTAATAGTAAAGATGGAAATTATGACAAATATAAGGGTGCTGATCTTCGCAAGATATGGGGTGAAATATGCTTAAAGAAACCGTTTGATCGCAACATAGCGAGGTGGACTCGAATAATATGCGATGGCGATGATCCCGGTGGCTCTGTTTCTTGGCAAGATATTGCTCGTACTATGCAGCGAGTCGCGATTATCAATTTGAAGAAATTGGCGGGATCGGGTAGTGAGAATAGGGAAGAGATTTGTTTGTATTCTTATAACGATAGAGAATTTATCAGAAAACAAATTGAATTGATTAATCCCAATGTAATTATCGCGTGCGGTAAAGATGGACTTGTGTTCAGAATGTTATGGCGAATAATGTATGAGAAAGGCAAAATCTGTTTTCCTGCAGCTATAACGAAAGAATTTCTAGTTTGCATACAAGGGCGGAATATCCCTGTATTTTGTACATATCATCCGTCCTTGCG
>JAVCCP010000083.1 GCA_030765405.1 Candidatus Ancaeobacter aquaticus
TAGATATAATCGTCTTTTGTAATCCAATTTTTTAAGCGAAATCCTTTCGCGAATATGACCCTTTGTTTAAAAACCTCTAATTAAGCTTAAAATCATACCTTATGCGTATTGTTGCGGAATCGTTGATCCAGTTGTAATCCCCTTGACACTTCTTGCGTATCTCTATAGAATATTTTGGATAAAATAATAAGATTATACTATATAAAGAAAGAGGGTAGATATGTTTGAAATAGGGAATTCTATATGGCTGATGATAGTTGCCGGAGCTGTACTGTTTGTGGTGGGATTGGTGCTCTGGGGGGTGGTGTTTCATAAGAAAAAGATGTATATCTTTTTCTTAAATAACTGGATTAAATTTGTTATTGTGTTTGCGATTGTGATGCTTATTATCCTTACTGTATGGGGATTAAGCTCTATGGAGTCGTTTTACCGGAATATGACTATTGCGCAAATTCCTCTACAGATACTTCTTGTTGCTATGAATGCGGCGATATTTGTATATATGTATCTTACATTTTTCAAGGGAGGTTTTTCACAATTAAAAACGACTAAAGTAAAAAGTGAAGATGTTAAGATCAAATTCAGCGATGTTATTGGTATCGATGAGGCAAAAGAAGAATCGATGGAAGTTGTTAATCTTATCCGGGATCATGCACGGGTCAAAGCAATAGGCGGTAAGATTATACGAGGTCTTTTGATGATCGGCCCTCCCGGGTGTGGTAAAACGCTCCTAGCAAAGGCGATTGCAACCGAAGCGAAAATACCATTTATATCTATTGCCGGCAGTGAATTTGTTGAAGTATTTGTCGGTGTTGGTGCAAGTCGTGTTCGAAAACTTTTTCAGCAAGCACGTAAACTAGCGTACGCGCACGGTGCATGCATCGTGTTTATTGATGAACTTGATGTTATTGGTCGTGCACGTCAATTTAGTTATATGGGGGGTGGCTCAGAGACAAATAGCACCCAGAATCAGCTCCTTGTTGAAATGGATGGTCTTGGTGCGAAAAAAGAAAATATTATTGTTATCGGTGCGACAAACTCGCAAGAATCAATATTGGATCCAGCGCTCTTACGACCAGGCAGATTTGACAGAAAGATATTTATTGATAGTCCGTATGCCGAGGGGAGAAAAAAGCTCTTTGAATATTATTTAGGTAAAGTAAAATATGACTCCAAAATTGACTTAAGAAAACTTGCAAACTATACGGTCGGAAAATCTGCGGCAGACATTGAAAATATTGTAAAGGAAGCCGCGTTAATTGCTACACGTGAAGGTAGGGATGTTGTTCAATTGCGCGATCTTACCGAGTCAATGGAACGCATTGATCTTGGTTTAAAACGAAAAAGAAAAATCCCTGACAGAGAGAGGCGCAATACCGCATATCATGAAGCAGGCCATGCGATAGCGATATATTATTTGCATCCTTTTGACGATGTATTCAAATTATCTATTATGACACGTACTGAAACATTAGGTGTTTGTCATCATCAGCCTTTAGAAGAGATCATTACCCGCGACCGCGATTGGTTTATGGCGAATATTCAAAGCTCTTTAGGGGGCTATGTTGCTGAAAAACTTCGTTTTAAAGTAACCTCAAGTGGTGTTTCGGGTGATTTTAGAAATGCTATGCAGCTTGCTCATACTATGGTATGGAATCTGGGGATGGCAAGTGATGGTTTGTTTGGAGATTACACCGCGGTTTCTCATGCACAGGGAGGGAATATTGATTATCTTTCTGAGAACGTAAAAGAAAGACTGAATAAAGAAACAGAATCAATTATGCAGCAATGTTATAAAGATGTGGAAGATCTGCTGACGAAAGAAAAAGAACTCTTAGATGCCCTAGCAGAAGCACTTCTTGAAAAGGAAGAAATCGATTACGATGCGATAGATGAAATATGCAAAACACATGGTAAAACTGAAATGCGGCGTATAGAGGAGTGTGGTGTGTTGCAGAAATTCAGAGAAAGTTTTTTGGAGGATACAAACAGTGATGCCTCCGCTGAAATACCTGCACCGGTTGAATCTGATGACTCAAAAGAAGATGCTAAAAAAGAGAACAAATCGGAAACTGATACAAAAAAAGAGATTAAAGGGGACGATCCCTCTGATAAGAAGAAGGAATAGTGTTTTATGATAAGACGATTCGTAGCAAGCAGTGTATTGTTATTATTTGTATCAATATCGTTCTCAGGCTGCACAAAAGCGTCTTTTCCTGAAGATTATACCATTAATGCGATAATCGACATGTGTAAGAAAGAATACAATGTGAAGGTTAAGGCGAAGGTGGTGGGGGAAACTCTTGGAGTTTATATTCCCCTTGGCAGTTTACTTGCCAATGATATGAGTTTTAAAGAGGATGCATTGACAATTTTACAGGATGTATCACTCAGTGTTCGGCGTGTTTGCTTGTCGACAGATGCAAATTATAATTATTTTACTGTTATCGGTGCAGATCGTGCGATGAATATTGAGTTTGTGATGTCGCATAATACCTATGATCTAAGACAGATCATGCTTGGTAATATTTCCCGCGGTGATTATGTAAAACGAATGACATATCAAATTCGCTACGATATGCAGGCGTTTGGGGATCAGAGAATAAAGAATTTTTTTATTGATATGTCTTCTGCAAGAATTGAGAAAATAATCAGCAATAATTTTTATCCCGGGATAACACTCAAAGATATTTCTTCAACATTTTTTCTTTCACTGCTAGAACTGTCAATGAAAGATAAGATACAGTTTAAGGTAACCTATCTTAATTCAATGCCTATTAATAAAGATGAGATACTGTATTACTGCACGGTAACGGAAACATATGAACCAAAGCCAGAATATGCTGCAGATATGTTTACTCATCCTTCTGGATTTGTGCATCATTATCTTTTTGTTGTGACCGGTAAAGACGCTGTTGTTGGAATAAAAAAGATATTTCCCCTAAATGCAGTGTCTGTCTCAGGAACTGAATCAGTGGCATTTCCTGAAGAATATGCACAGTATGACAATGTCGCGGAGTGGGATAAAAATAATTTTTATATAAGAGATATATCGAAACCGTATTTTCTTGCTAATCAGATTGCTCAGAGAATACGTAATAGAGTTACCGAAGAAGGTGTTGTTTCACTCGAATCTATAGATGGAAGCTATGTTAATCTTGATCCGCAGAGCGAAAAAGAAGAAGATCTTGAATTGGTACTAAAGGTTAAGGATAAAGGTGAAATAACAAAAGATATGACAAGAAAAGTCTTGAGAACATTTATTGATGTTTCAATAACGGTATACAAACAGGTTTGCAAGGATTATAAATTTCACGATTTTAAGAAAATAACCATATTTGATGCGAATAATAAAGTATTGTTTACCATTGATAAGGTTATGCTGAAAACAAAATAAATCAATAAAACGTTGTTCGTATCTCGTATCTTGTATCTCGAATAAATATTTAAAACTGTATCTAATATTTCGCACACAGTATGTTTAAATCCCCATAACTAAATTATTATTGTTCATAGAAAAAACTCGTACTCTTATAGAGTACGAGTTTTTTTATTATATACTGAAAATTGAAATCCCCTATGGGAACTATACCCAGAGAAATTTATAAATAAATTTCATGGGTGCGAGATACGATTCACGAGTTGCGAGATACGAAAGAAAGCGGGTGAAGGGAATCGAACCCTCGTGGCTAGCTTGGAAGGCTAGAGCTTTACCACTAAGCAACACCCGCAAAGTAAGCTGTAAGTAATAAAATATAAGCTATAAGCTGTAAGTTTTAAGCTATAAGGATTAAGCTCTTTAAATATAATAATTATTTATCTTAAAGCTTACAGCTTATAGCCTATAGCTTATCGTATACAGCTTATAGCTTATAAAGTATGGGCAGAGAAGGACTTGAACCTTCGAAGGCGTAGCCGTCAGATTTACAGTCTGATCCCTTTGACCACTTGGGTATCTGCCCCTTAAAAGTCTTATGCTATAAGTTGTAAGCTTTAAGAAAAACAAAAAAATATTTTTAACATATAGCTTAAAACTTACAGCTTATAGCTTAAAAACAAGCCCAGGAAAGGAATCGAACCTTCAACCTGAGGTTTACAAAACCCCTGCTCTACCTTTGAGCTACCTAGGCATAAGTACAAATGCTTGGAGGCAGTAAATTATCAAAGTACATACATTAAGTCAAGTGAAATTAGAGTATTATCTACAAATTGTTTGTTATCGGTCAAAAAGCTTGTAGTTTTTTTATTGCGAGGGGGATATTCGATATGACATCTGAGGCAATGAGGCCATTTTCACCTATTTTTTTACTAACAATATCGCCGGCAAGACCATGAATATATGTTGCTGCTTGTGCTGCCTTAAGTGCGGTTAATCTTTGCCCCATAAGTGAAACAATTATTCCGCTTAAGACATCTCCCATTCCAGCAGTTGCCATTCCCGGATTTCCGGTGGGATTAATAAATATGTTTTTGCCTTCAGTGACTATTGAGTTATACCCCTTGAGGAGCAGTAGTGTATTGTTTTCCGCAGAAAATGATCGTGCAAATGCGTGTGTTTCTTTTAAAATATCTTTTTTTGATCTCTTTGTGAGGCGTGAAAATTCTCCAATATGTGGAGTGAGAAGTATAGGTGCTTTTCTTTTTTTCAAAATAGAGATATTTTCACTCAGTGCGTTAAGTCCATCGGCATCAACAATAAGCGGTTTTTTGCAAACAGAAACAAATCTCTGTACAAATTCTGTAGTGTTCGGGTGTGTCGATATGCCGGGCCCCAAAAGTATTGCATCAAAACGAGTACTGTTTTTTGTGAGAAGGTTAATAGCGTTTGTGCTGATTGAGCCTGAGTCAGTTTCGGGTAATGGGAGAATCATTTGCTCGGTTACCTTTGCTGATAATGATTGGGTCAAAGATTCCGGTATCGCGAGAGTAACCATTCCTGCACCGCTCCGTAATGCAGCACATGAGGCCATATATGCGGCCCCTGACATTCCTCTGGATCCTGCAATTATCAATACGTGTCCATAATCACCTTTATGGGATATTCTATTTCTTCTGGGAAAAAGAGGTGCAATCATGGTATCAGTTATTAGTTCAAAGGGTCCCGTAGCTTTTTGGGTAAGTTCAGAAGGAAATCCGATGTCGACTACATTGATTGTTCCGCAATAATTCGGGCCGTTTTCTAGAAACATACCGATTTTTGGAAATGCCATTGTAGGGGTATAGTGAGCGGTTACCGCAATGGGTTCTGGGCATCCTGTCGTGGCATTGAGTCCCGATGGTATATCTATGGAGATAGTAGTTTTGTTCAGGGAATTAATAAAATTAATGGTTTCCTTAAATACCCCAGTAACTTTACCGTTAAATCCTGTGCCTAAAAGAGCGTCTATAATAATGGGAAAGCCATTGAGTGAATCTTTGTGTAGATGAATGTCTTTTCCTGTTTTTAGTGTAATAATTTCTATGTTGTGTGTGTGTGTGCAGATCTTATCAAAGAAATATTTTGCTGTTGGAGATAGTGTCGATGGGGCAGAGGTCATAAAAAGCTTTATAGTATATTCTTTTTTGCGGAGCAAATTTATAAGACAAAATGCGTCACCGGCATTATTGCCTTTACCTGCAAAGACTACAATGTTTTTGGTGAGATTATTCACTGCTATTACTTCTTCTACAAGTTTACGGATCCCGCAACCAGCATTGTGCATGAGATTCTTGGCCGCAATAGCGTAGTATTTTTGTGCTTCTGCATCAAATTTTTGCATTTGGCGAGGTGTGATGATTTTCATGTGACCATAATTTGGTAATAGTTTAGGGGTTAGATTAAAAGGCGTTTCATGTCTTTTACCGCTTGTGATAATCCATCAAAAACTGCACGAGAAATAATGCTATGACCTATATTAAACTCTTCAAAATCCGGTATACTGGCAAGCATCTGGACATTATGATAATGTAATCCGTGCCCCGCATTTATCCTTAACCCATTGTCGTTCGCTATGTCTATGCCGCATATAATATTTTCAATTTCTTTTGCTATGTCTTCTTCCTGACGTGCACGTGCATATGCTCCGGTGTGAATCTCTATGTACTGGGCTCCAGTTTTTGCTGAAGCAATGATTTGTTTTGGATCGGGATCAATAAAGAGGCTCACTACAATGTTTTTTGACTGTAGCTTTTTTACTGCATTTGTGATGGTAGATAAGTTTGAATCAACATTAAGACCACCTTCTGTAGTAACTTCCTGCCTTTTTTCAGGCACTAATGTGCATTGGTCCGGCTTTGTTTTCATAGCTAGCTTAATAATAGAGTCGACAGCAGCCATTTCAAGGTTTAATTTTGTGTTTACTGTTTCTTTTAGTATTGCTAGGTCTCGGTCCTGAATATGGCGTCTATCTTCACGAAGATGCACCGTTATCCCATCAGCTCCAGCCCGTTCACAAATTCCCGCGGCTGCTATTGGATCAGGTTCGTATGTTTTTCGTGCTTCACGTATTGTTGCAATATGGTCTATATTGATGCCGAGTTTAATCATAGGGTTATCCAAGATTCGTTTTTATTAATACGGCTAATCGCTCGGCCATAGTGTTGATTGATTCAATATCTTCTCCTTCAAGCATTATTCTGGCAATGTTTTGTGTTCCAGAATAACGTAAGAGAAGTCTTCCTTTGTTTCCCAGTTCTTTCGTTGTGGTCTCCATCTCTTTTTTGATATCAGGGACAGATTCGAATGGTTTTTTTGATTTTACTTTTATATTCATAAGTATCTGGGGAAGTTTTTGCATGCATGAGCATAACGCTGAAAGAGTCATTTTTTTCGTTTTCATTATACGGAGCACTTGTAGTGCAGTTATCATTCCATCACCAGTTGTTGTGTAATCTTTGAAAATAATATGGCCTGACTGTTCTCCGCCAAGATTGAGGTTTCTCTTTTCCATTTCCGCAATAACATACCTGTCTCCTACATTTGCCTTGTAGAGTTTTATTCCTGCTTTTTCCATGGCGATATCAAGGCCCATATTATTCATGACTGTTGTTACAAATGCGTTGTCCTGTAAGGCTTTATTCCTTTTCATATCAAGAGCGCATATAGCGAGGATTAAATCACCGTCGACTTCATTGCCATTCTCGTCAGCAAATATGACTCTGTCGGCATCTCCGTCAAGCGATATGCCCACATCAACCTTATGTCCTATAACAGCTTTTCTTATGACGTCGGTATGTATTGCTCCGCAATCGAGATTGATATTTGTCCCGTTAGGGGCATCGTTTAATATCTTTACATCTGCACCGAGCTCGGTAAGCACTTTTGGGGCAATTTTGTATCCTGCACCATTTGCGCAATCAAGCACTACGCTTATTCCGTCTAACGTGAGGCCTTTTGGAAACGAGTTTTTTATGAACTCTACATAGCGTCCAATGGCGTCTTTATCGCGATATGCTTTACCGATATCTGTTGCTGTTGGGCGAATTGAATCTATCTCACCGGTTGCTATAAGCTCTTCTATTTTTCGCTCAATGGATTCCGGTAGTTTGTAGCCATCGCTCGAGAATAATTTTATACCGTTATCTTCATAAGGGTTATGTGATGCAGAAATAACTATTCCCGCGTCAGCACGGAGGCTGCGAGTAATGAACGCGATACCCGGAGTAGGGAGTGGCCCGACCTGAACAACATCTACCCCCATTGAACAAATACCTGAAACGAGAGCGCTTTCGATCATGTAGCCAGAGACACGCGTATCTTTTCCAATGATTATGCGATGTCTTCTCGTGTTGTCTTTCTTGAATATATATGCGGCTGCCCGTCCGATTTTCAGTACGGTTTCGGCTGTCATTGGTTCGGTGTTTGCTATGCCTCGAACACCGTCTGTGCCAAATAGTTTTTTCATAATACCTCTTCTATGGTTTTTACGGGGATAGGTTCACCTTTTATGGATACTTTTACGTTTACCGGCTTTAGTTTAAGGAGTGTTATTCCTTTAGGCATACGTGTCTGTATAGGGAGCTCATAGTCTCCTTCTTTAACGTTTTCGATGTCTATGTAGCATACTATATCTTTTGCTTCAATTTTTGGAACAAGTGCATCTGAACCCGTAATTGTAATTTCAGCTCTGTCAGGGACTAATTTAACAAAATAACGATCCGTGGGAGATTGCATAATACGTATCGATACATTTTTGAATTCTTTTTGTTTGGATAATTCTTTAATATAGATTGAAACATCAACAAATCCGTTGTAGGTAAACTCTCCAAGAATAGGCTCTGTTTTTGTTTTTTGTGAGAATGAATTGTTTCTTCCTGTAAGATCAATAGGGGAGGTGTTTATTTTTGACATTGCTTTTAGTATTGACTGTGGTCCCCGTATTTTTACAATCGTAGGATTCGCAATAACTTCTTCTATCGCAAAACCTGATGACGGTTGGTTTTCAACTACCGGTTCAACTATGAGCTCTTTATTAATTAACTTATCTATGCGTACAGTTATTTCTGATGGTTGAATTTTTGTAAGCCGTGTATTTTGCGGGATGTTGATGTTTTGAGGAAGCAGAGTAAAAGTACTATTCCCCGGCGTTGTGATATTTGAAAGATCTTTTTTTGCGACAATCTCGCTAAAATCAATATCGTTAATGGTCTCACGTGGCCCAATGAGTGTTATTGTAACGATATCTGCGCTACTGTTTGTGATAACAAAATCATTATATAATGATATGGATATGGGGATATCTTTAACTACTTCAATATTCTCTTCTCCTGCAACGTAAAACCAAATGAGAAGCGATAAAAGAAAAGCAGCAAATTTTGTCCAAAAGTTATTCAAGAGTAATTTCTTTAGTATGTGTGACATAGATTATCCTTTTTTCTTTCCGGTAATCAATAATTCTTTGAGCTTTCTCTTTAGAAATGATTCGTCTATGTTTCGTGTAAGTTTATCCTCAAAAGCCATTGATATGATACCTGTTTCTTCAGAAATCGTCAGGACAAGGGCATCTGTTTCTTCGGTAAGACCTATTGCCGCTCTATGTCTGGTGCCAAGGCCTCTGGTTATATCAGTTTTTTCTGAGAGAGGGAGTAAACACGATGCTGCCGCAATACGGTTTTTCTGGATTATTACTGCTCCGTCATGTAATGGAGTAGTCGGCATAAATATAGTATTGAGTAGATCTGTAGTGATCTCAGCGTCTACAGATACGCCGGTATCAATATAATTTCTTAGGCCTGTCGAACGTTCAATTGCGATAATTGCCCCGATCTTTTTTTGTGAAAGAGAGGTTATGGTTGATGCAAGTTTATCGATAACTTCTTCCTCAATAATGTAGGGAGCAAAAAAAGGACGTTTTCCTAATTGTGCCAATATCTTTCGTAATTCCGGTTGGAAAATGATAAGGCATGCAAGGATGAAAAAAGTAAATACTTTTGTGAGCAGCCAACTTATAGTGGTGAGGCCTAGTTTCTGCGCAATAAAAAATATAAAAACAAGTATAATAATGCCTTTTAAGAGCTGTATTGCTCTGGTTTGACGCAGGAGGAGAAATATGAAATAGAAGACGACAGTCATTACTGAGATCTCTATTATTGGTTTGTAATAAAATGAAATAAAGTTCAGCATAATTTTCGCCTTACATGCTAACAACTAATTGTTATTTAAAAGTTCCGAAAAAATATCCAAGAATTCTTTTGTTTCTTTTACGTCGTGTACTCTTAAAATATGTGCGCCCTTGAGTGCTGCTACACCAATCGCGGCTAGTGAACCGATCAGCCGTTTTTTAGGGTTTTTCTCGCCCGTAATAGTTCCAATAAATGATTTTCGGGAAACGCCAATAGCAACTGGTCTTTTAAGCGAACCTAACATATTAAGTTTTTGCATGATCTCGACATTGTGCGAGACGGTTTTCCCAAAACCAATACCTGGATCTATAATGATGCTATCTTCATTTATACCAGATTTTGTTAAAGATGAAATCCTTTTTTTAAAATATGTTTCGATTTCTTGTATAACATTTTTATAATGGGGTTTGGTTTGCATTGTCCGAGGCGTGCCTTTTCGATGCATGAGAATGACCGGGCAGTCATATGCTTTTACAATTTTACTCATGCGGGGGTCATCTGTTAATGCGCTGGTATCATTGATTATGTGCGCTCCGTGCTTTAGTGCTTCTCCTGCAACGACCGATTTAGTCGTGTCTATAGAGAGGGGAATAGAAAGTTTTTTTGTTAATCTTTCTATGATTGGAATGACGCGGGATAGTTCGGTTATTACTGATGCGGGTTCTGCGCCCGGGCGCGTTGATTCCCCGCCAATATCGATTATGTCTGCGCCTTCTTTTTGCATTCGTATGGCATGTGCGAGTGCTTTCTCAGGGTCAGTGAATTTGCCTCCGTCTGAGAAAGAATCAGGAGTACTATTCAGTATTCCCATAATGAGGGGACGATCAAAATTAAGCGTGCACGTTTGAGAACGGATAGTATAACTTTTTTGTGCCATTTTTGATAAGAAGTAAAAGTTTATGAGTTTGGTAATGCTACAGTGTTATTCGGTTTCTCCGGCAATGTCTATATCGTTTATTTGTATCACATCACTTTTTTCAGTTTCATCTGCGATTTCAGCTTCGTTTTTGTCTGGTTTAATATCTTTCACAGGTTCTGGCGCTTTTGGAGCGAGTGGTTCATTGTTAACGATTTTTGTGATATCAGGGCCAGAGAGAACCTCTCGTTCAAGTAAAGACTCAGCTATTATAATAAGCTTGTCCTTATTATCTGCAAGAAGTTTCTTTCCGCGATTGTATGACTCATCAATAATCTTTTTTATTTCTTTATCGATTTCAACCGCGGTAGATTCACTATAGTCTACGTTTCGTGACATCTCTTTGCCGAGGAATATATGCTCTTGGCGTTCACCAAATGTCATAGGGCCCATTTTTTCACTCATTCCCCATTCACACACCATCATACGCGCAAATCGTGTGGCGACTTTAAGGTCGTTGTGTGCACCGGATGTAATGTCTCCGATGATCATTTCCTCTGCTATTCTTCCGCCCATCATGCCGCATATTTGACCGAGGATCTTCTTTTTTCCTTCGAGATATTTATCTTTTTCCGACAATTGCATTGTTGCTCCGAGATAGGCAATACCACGAGGAATAATAGTGACTTTGTGTAGTGGTTCTACTTCTTCAAGAAGTTCAAGGATGAGTGCGTGACCTGCTTCATGGTAGGCAATAATCTTTTTTTCCTCATCATCGATCTTTCTTGAACGTCTTTCTCGGCCCCATTTTACTTTATCTCGCGCTTCTTCTAATTCTGCAATGGTGACAGCCTTTTTGCCGTGTCGTGCAGCTAAAAGTGCTGCTTCATTAATAAGGTTTGCAAGATCAGCCCCGGAAAATCCAGGTGTGCCTCGGGCAATGATTTGCAAATCAACACCTTTTGCAAGGACAATTTTTTTAGCGTGTACTTTAAGGATACAATCTCTTCCAACTAGATCAGGAAGGTCAAGGACTACTTGTCTATCAAATCGACCTGGTCTCAGAAGCGCAGGGTCAAGCACATCGGGTCTATTGGTTGCCGCGATCATTATGACACCTTGATTTGTGTGAAAACCGTCCATTTCAACTAATAATTGGTTAAGTGTTTGTTCTCGTTCATCATGGCCACCGCCAATACCCGCTCCGCGATGTCTTCCTACCGCATCAATTTCATCCATAAAGATAATGCATGGTGCCTGTTTCTTACCTTGCTCGAAGAGATCTCTTACTCGTGAAGCACCAACTCCGACAAACATTTCAACGAAGTCCGAGCCGCTGATTGAGAAAAATGGGACATCAGCTTCACCTGCAATAGATTTTGCTAAAAGTGTTTTTCCTGTTCCCGGAGGACCAATCAGGATAAATCCTTTAGGGATTCTTCCACCCAATTTTTGGAACTTTTTTGGTTCTTTCAAAAAATCGACAATTTCTAATACTTCTTCCTTTGCTTCTTCAATACCCGCAACATCTTTAAATGTTATACGGTCTTTTTCTTTGTCTTTGTTCATAAGTTTTGCACGGCTCTTTCCAAAACCAAGAGCTCCTTTACCCATACCTTTCATTTGACGATAAATGAAAAACCAGAGAAAAAAGACAAGGAGTAGCGGCGGTAAGATGGTAAATATAATATTTGAAATAAAGGTGTTTGAACGCTTTATAACAACATCAACATTGTTTTTATCAAGTAGTTCCGGTAGGGTTGTGTCTCCGGGAAACGTATTAACTTTATAATGTGCGCCATCAACTAACTGTCCTTCGGCGGTGACATTCCCTTCCATGAGATTGAATGTTCTTACCTGTCCGGCGACAACAGCGTTTTTAAATTGAGTGTAGGTAATATTCTTGTCCTGGTTTTTTTGAAATCCCTTCATTTGGAGTAATACAAGGGTAGCAATAATGACTATAATCCATAATACCATTGGTTTTAAAGCTGCCTTTGGTAATTTAGGTGAAACGTTCTTCTTTTTTTGTGCCATAGAATACACTCCTTAAAAGTTTTCTTGTGAAGCGATTACTATAGCATACTATATATATTTTACAAACTATTTTATGTGGATGAAATTAATCGGATGTAATGATCTATGATGTTGTAGGGTAGAGTGTTACAGGATGACTCTAAAGTGATTCAACGGTGATTTTGAGGATTTTTTTTGTGTGAGTGGTAATTTTATGCTTATTTCCAATTCTGTACCCGATTATCCAAACAATAGTATTCTGGCTATCAACTAAAAGGGGAATATGGTCACGTAATGAAAGAGGGACTTTTTCGTTAATAAATATATCTTTTACTTTTTTTGCGTGAGATGAGCCAATAGGGGTAAAGGTGTCGCCTTCTTTTCGTGTTCGTATAGATAGGGGAAGGGGTAATGTGTCTGCATCGAGATATTCGGTGAATGTATGGGAAACAGGCGAAAATTGTGTTTCTGATCTTTCTTTTTTCAGAGCAGTCTCGTTTGCATCTTTCTTTCTATCATATAGTTTCGTTTCGCAAGAGATAGAAAGTTTCTTGCAGTGTGATATGCCAGGTATTGTTATTGTTGCGTGTGAGGATGTGTTTTTTTGTTGCGGATGAACCCTTTTTTGTAAGACTACTGAATCGAATTCTTTTTGAATAAAGATCGATCCGGGTATAAGAAGTTTTTTGCCGCTTTGAGTGTTTGTTATCAGCCCAATAATTTGATTTATATGTGATGCATGAATGCCGGTAAGATTCCTTTTTACCGTAAAAATACTTTTGCGAAGGATTTCTTTCTGCAGTGCTAGATGGACTGTCAGAAAACGTTTTATATCAATAGTTAGCTTTTCAGGTGAGTGTATTGTCGCAATTGTCTTAAATTCTGTCTGAGCTTGAGTTGTTATAAAATTCTTTATAGCGGTACTATTTTCAATGTTTGCGTGGATTGTTTCTTTAATATTTGGGTTAAAATCTTTTTCCAGTAGAGGGATAAGCGTATGTCTGATCTTGTTTCTGGTGAAAGTAGTATCAAAGTTAGAATCATCTGTTCTATATGAAATGTGTTCTTCTTCTAGAAGGCAGAGGAGATCTTTTTTCCATAGATTAAGAAGCGGCCTTATTATAGTGCATGATGCGCTTTTTCTTTTTGCGGGAATTCCTGATAGACCGTGGGTAGTACCTCTCATAAAATTAAACAGCACAGTTTCAACATTGTCGTCGGCTGTATGCGCAAGCGCAATTATGGTGCATTTGTGGTGTTTTGCGGCACGTTCAAAGAACGCGTATCGCTCGTTGCGAGCAGTTTCCTCTATGCTTTTCTTTGTCTTTTTTGAAAGTGAAGTAATATTTTTTGAATCGGTGTAAACAGGTATTGCCAATTTCTTCGCAATGTTTCTTACAAATTGTTCGTCTTCATCACTGCTTTTTCCTCTGAGCTTGTGGTTCAAGTGCGCAATAAAGAGCGAAATATTGAATTCTTTTTGCAGTTCATTAAGGAGTGTTAGCAATGCTACTGAGTCTGGGCCACCAGATAGTGCAACGAGAACTCTGTCATTTTTGGTAAACAAACCCTGAGCTGTTATTGTCGAACGAATAGATTGTAATAAAGAGAATTTCTTTTTCATAATACCATGTTTATTACGTAGAATAGCTATATTGGGTGGTAATTGCAATAACTATTGCTTTAAAAAAGTCCATTTTTGCCCCAAATGGCGGATAAGGATTTAAAAACATCTAAAGTTAACCAAAAAGATATAAATGAGATGAGTTTGTAATGATAATGCGGGTTTCTCGCTCATAAAACCAAAACCCGCCGTAATAATTCATTCAAAGAAAGTGGAGACAGTAATCCTGTTGGTTGTTTATAGGTTGTTTAAATTGATGAGATTTATGCATGAGGTCCTTCGTGTATTATTTTGTAAAACAAACCATAATGAGGATATTTGTGGAACAGTTTTAAAAATAATTGTCTGGCATGAGACACAACCAGCTCTGCAACTTTTTGCAGCAATTCCGCAACAAAGTATTTTAACCCACCATAAGTCATTCTATTTACGATATTTTAGTGGTAAACGCCTTGTTTGAGCAAATTCGTATTGACGTTGAAGTATTATTGACATAAAAACTGATACATATATAATGTATCATATATAGGAAAGGAGGGTCTGTATGAGGAAGAGGTTAAAGATGTCGGCAGAGGAAAAGAAGGCCGTTTCCCGCATTCACTGGCTGATAAA